>CAZJXU010000103.1:0-12469 GCA_964550095.1 uncultured Spirochaetales bacterium
GCGCGCCGCGCGCGGCTGACTTGCCAACGGACGTGGCCGGCCACTAGCCGGCATGCAGTCCGCACGGCTCCACGCCCCAATCGCAAGGCCAACCCCGCAAGCCCAGCGTCACGTACAGCCTGCCACCCGCCCTGCGGCGGATGCCCGGTCCCGGCGGCCTCGCAGCCGGCAGGCAGTCGAAGGGCCGCCACGCGCCAGCCGCCGGATCAAACCCCGCAAGCCCGGCCTCAGGTACATGCAAGTGACGGCGGCGGATGTCCGACCGGCGGCGCGCCCCGGCCCCGGCGCTTACACCCCGGCGCGGGGATTTGCCGAATCGGGCGTCATCGCTTAGATTTCGCCTCTCTACGCCCCCTACGCCCACTTTTGGCCCCCTGGAGCGCGTCTCGGCGATGTTGTCATCACTCGGCAAACTGTTCGGCAGCAAGAACGACCGCGAACTGAAGCGCATGGCCCCCGTGGTTACGCAGGTGGCCGCCCTGGAAGCGGGGCTCGAGGCGCTTTCGGACGCGGAACTCTGCGCCAAAACTCCCGAGTTCCGCCGGCGCATCGAGCAGGGCGAAACGCTGGACGCCCTGCTGCCGGAGAGTTTCGCCGTGGTGCGCGAGGCCATGAAGCGCACCATCGACAAGCGCCACTTCGACGTGCAGATCCTTGGCGGCCTCGCGCTGCACCAGGGCAAGATCGCCGAGATGAAAACCGGAGAGGGCAAGACCTTCGTGGCCACCTTGCCCGCCTACCTGAACGCGCTTGGCGGCCGGGGCGTGCACGTGGTGACGGTGAACGACTACCTGGCGCGCCGGGACGCCGCCTGGATGGGCGCCATCCACGAGTTCCTCGGCCTCTCGGTGGGCTGCGTGGTGCCGGGCCTCTCCGAAGAGGAGCGCCGCCGGGCCTACGCCTGCGACATCACCTACGGCACCAACAACGAGTTCGGCTTCGATTACCTGCGCGACAACATGAAGCTGTCGGCCCGGCAGTACGTGCAGCGCGAGCTGCACTACGCCATTGTTGACGAAGTCGACTCGATCCTGATTGACGAGGCGCGCACGCCGCTGATCATCTCCGGCGCGTCCGAGCAGAGCACCGAGATTTACCAGGTGGCGAACCAGGTGGTGCCCAGGCTCACGCAGGGGAGCAAGGCCGAGCCCCGGAAGGGGACCCTGGAGACGGGCGACTACTGGGTGGACGAAGAGCACTCCACGGTGTCGCTCACCGAGCAGGGCGTGCACACCGTCGAAAAACTGCTGCGCGTGGACAACCTGTACGACCCGAACCTGCTCTCGCTGCTGCACGCGGTGAACCAGGCGCTCAGCGCACACGGCCTGAAAAATCGCGACGTGGACTACGTGGTGCAGGCCGGCGAGCAGGGCGGGAAAGAGGTGGTGATCGTCGATGAATTCACCGGTCGCCTGATGCCCGGGCGTCGCTGGAGCGACGGCCTGCACCAGGCAGTGGAGGCAAAGGAAGGCATCCGGGTGCAGAGCGAGAGCCAGACCTACGCCTCCATCACCTACCAGAACTACTTTCGCATGTACGAAAAGCTTTCCGGCATGACCGGCACGGCAGACACCGAGGCGCCGGAGTTCGCCAAGATCTACGACCTCGACGTGCTGGTGGTACCCACCAACCGCCCGATGATCAGGGACGACCTGCCGGATGTCATCTTCAAAAGCGAGCGCGAGAAGTTCGACGCGGTGGTCGAGGACATCCTTTCGCGTCACGCCGACGGGCAGCCGGTGCTGGTGGGCACCATTTCCATTGAAACGTCCGAGCGCCTCTCGAAACGCCTGAAGAAGCAGGGCGTCGCGCACAAGGTGCTGAACGCCAAGCACCACCAGCGCGAAGCGGAGATCATCGCGCAGGCGGGGCGGCTGGGCGGCGTGACCATCTCCACCAACATGGCAGGCCGCGGCACCGACATCGTGCTGGGCGGCAACGCCGAGCAGATGGCCCTGGACAAATGCAAGGGCGACCGGGAGGCGCCGGAATTCGCCGAAGCGCTTGCAGGCTTTGAAGCCGCCTGCGAAGCGGAGCGCGAGCAGGTGCTGAATGCAGGAGGCCTGCACATCCTGGGCACCGAGCGCCACGAGAGCCGCCGCATCGACAACCAGTTGCGCGGCCGCTCCGGGCGCCAGGGCGACGCCGGCTCCAGCCAGTTCTACCTCTCCATGGAAGACGACCTGATGCGCATCTTCGGCGGCGAGCGCATCCAGTCGTGGATGGGGCGCCTGGGCCTGCAGGACGGCGAGGCCATCGAGCACCGCATGGTGACGCGCGCCATCGAAAACGCCCAAAAGAAAGTGGAAGCGCGCAACTTCGACATTCGCAAGCACCTGCTGGACTACGACAACGTGCTCAACCTGCAACGCCGCACCTTCTACGACAAGCGCCGCGAGCTGCTGACGCGCAGCGACCTGCACGGCGAGACGCACGAACTGGTGGAGGGCGTGCTGGTCGATTTGCTCGACTCGTACTGGCCCGAGAAGGGCGGCTTCAGCGACGAGAACTTCGACGGTTTTCGCAGCGCCTTCGAAACGGAATTCGGCGTGGCGCTGGAGGGCGAGGTGATGGAAGCGCGCACGGGAGAAAAGAGCGACTTCGGCCGCGCCGTGCTGGGCCTGCTGCTGGGCGTGCTCGACGAGAAAAAGCGCCGCTGCGATGCGCTGGCCGCGCAGCACGCGGAGCTGGGCTACCCGAGCTTCACCGAAATCGAGCGCGAGGTGCTGCTTTCCGTCAACGACCGCCAGTGGAAGGATCACCTGCAGGCCATGGAAGGTCTGCGCGACAGCGTTTCCTTTCGCGGCTACGCGCAGCGCGACCCCAAGCTCGAATACCAGCGCGAAGGCTTCGGCATGTTCGAGGAGATGAACCGGCGCGTGGACCGCGAGACGGCCTGCTTTTTGTGCCGGCTCAGCCTGCCCGAGGTGTCGGATGCGGCGCCTGCGCTGCGCACGCGGTCTGCGGCCGCGGCCGCGGCCACGCCGCAGGCGGCGGCGGGCGCGATGGGACAGGCGGCGATGCCGGGACAGACGGCCCAGACGGCGGCGACGACCGCACCGGGGCGAGTTTCACCTTCACGTGGTGCGCCGGTCGGCGCGCCGCCCGCCAAGGTGGGCCGCAACCAGCCCTGCCCCTGCGGCAGCGGCAAGAAGTACAAGAAGTGCTGCGGCGTGGCGGGGCGCGCGCGCCTGTGAGCCGCAGCAAGCTGCCGATCGTTGCCGGTTTTCGCTGGGCGGGCGTCGCTGCGGGCATCAAGCGCAGCGGCAAAGACCTGGCGCTGCTCTTCAGCGATAGGCCCGCGGCGGCGGCGGGTGTCTTCACCCGTTCCACTGTTCCCGGCGCGCCCGTGCTGCTGACTCGCCGGCGCATTCGCAGCGGCGCAGCGCGGGCCGTGCTGGTTAACGCCGGCGTCGCCAACGTGGCGCTGGGCGAACGCGGTGTGCGCGACGCGCGCGCCATGGCGCGCTGCGCCGCGCAGCAACTGGGCGTTCCGGAAGCGCAGGTACTGGTGGCTTCTACAGGCGTGATCGGCGAGCCCCTGCCCATGCAGAAAATCACTGCCGGCATTCCGCGCGCGGTGCAGGCGCTGAAAGGGCAGGGCGCGCCGGATGCAGCGCGCGCCATCATGACAACAGACACCATCGCCAAAATTGCAGGGCGGCGTTTTTCCGTCGGTGCACGGCGCCACGCGCTTTTGGGCATCGCCAAGGGCTCGGGCATGATCGAGCCGAAGATGGCCACCATGCTGGCCTTCCTGGCTACCGATGCGGCGGTGACGCCGGAACTGCTGCGCGCGCTGCTCGCCGAAGTGGTGGAAGAAACTTTCAACCGGGTGACGGTGGACGGCGAGACCTCCACCAGCGACATGGCCCTGCTGCTGGCGAACGGTGCGGGGGGCGGACGCGCGCTCTCGGGCGCACGCGGCCCGGGCGCGGCCGCCTTTTCGCGCGCGCTCTTTGACGTGGCGATGGAACTCTCCCGTGCGCTGGCGCGCGACGGGGAGGGTGCCAGCAAACTGGTCAGCGTCGAAGTGCGCGGCGCGCAAAACGCGGCGGCCGCAGAGCGTGCCGCACGGCGCATCGCCAACTCGCTGCTGGTGAAAACCGCGCTCTTCGGCGGCGACCCCAACTGGGGGCGCATCCTGCAGACCGTGGGCGCCGCCGGCGTGCGCCTGGACCTCGCGCGCGCCCGGGTGCTGGTCGGCGGCGTGCCCGTGTTCGCCCGGGGCGCGAGCACCGGCCCTGCAGCCCGCACCCGCGCCGGGCGCAAACTGCGCGGCAAGGAAGTGGCGCTGTGTATGGAACTCGGCGCGGGCAAGGCCGGGGCGCGCATCCTGACCTGCGACCTCGGCTATGACTACATACGTATTAATGCGGAATATACGACGTGAGGGGGTGTGGTGGCTGCGGGTGCGATCCCGGCGGTCCTCACGAAGCTGAGGTTTGACGTTGACTCTGTGGATTTCTTGATGAAATTCAGCAATGGCATTATTTGAATACGCGCTATTCGCTTTATCGAATCCAACGCTGTCCTTCTCTTATTGCACGTTCCTTGTTTTCATTTTCTTGTTCCGCATCTTTTTCTGCTCGTGCAGCCCCCTTTCTTGCACCCTCCATATCGTTACTTCCTTCATTCAGAAGATCTCCACTTACCTGATACGACTTCATAAATGCGCGCGAAGCGCTGTGCCTTGCGCGCTCTGAATTTTCTAATGCGCGCTCTGCATTTTGGCTGGCGCGTTCTGCATCTTCTGAAGCGAGACGAGACATTTCCATCGCTCGTCTCGCACTTTCAGTGATTTGCTTTTTAGTCTTGATTGATTGATACACTCGAAGTGTTTCATTCGTTGCCCGAACTGCTTCTGCGCCTCTTCGTTCTGCCTTTCCGGTTGCACGCCACGCCTTTTCCTGTGCGTGCCAGGCCATTTCTATTGCACGGCCCGATCTTTTATGCTCACGAAGCGTTTTTTCCGCTGAACGCCATCGATTTCCTGCTACGCGCCATGCTTCTTCCTTGGCATGTGCCGCCTCTTCTGTTGCACGCCACGCCTTTTCCTGTGCGCGCACCAAATGTTCAAAATCGCGAATCGAGTCTTTTTCGCAAGCTGGAAAAACAAGTATCAGCATTGCGAGAATGACCTTCTTCATTGCCTGCTTCGCGATATACATCTTTTCTCCACTTTTTGCTGTTACGAAGCCTGCGTAGCGCGGCTTTCGCGCAACAAAGGTTTTCGCTGGGCGTTGCAGACCTGACGTGATACGGACGACCGCAGCGGTCGTCCACGTTTTACTTCGGAGCCCCCCGAATTTTCAAGACCTTTCTGCACTTTATTTAAGGCCCTTCAGAGGCCCTGTACTGGCCTCCCGTGGGCAATTGGGCGAAAAACACCCCGGCAGCGCCTTTATGGCCAGGGAGGGGCCGTGGTTGAATTCGCCCCGGACAACGGGGGCATCGTTCCGGGGCGGCGCAACGAAGAGGGCAGGTGCCGAGGAGCGGCGCCGGGTCCGCCCCCGGCCTGCGGCCATCGCCCGCCACCCCCTTCCCCTTTCATTAAAGGCGGCGCTCTGCTAAAAAGCCGGGACTTCACACGTTTCGGGTCGCCCCTGCGGTCCCCGCGCGCAGCGGGGTGGGGCGGGCGCGGCGGACGGCGTTTCGACGCCGGGCCGACGCGGACCCGGAGCGCAGGCATCAACCGCGAAAGGAGAGCCACATGTCGGAAGCGAAGGAGACCGGCGGCGAGGCAACGCCGCCCGCTGCGCCGGGCAGCGCGCCTGAAAGTCAGTCCGGGTCGGACACCGGGACGCAGGCGGCTCCGGAAAAAAGCCCGTCCGCAGCCACCACACCCGCTGCGGCGGGCGAGGCGACACCCGCGTCGCCCGCATCAACCGGCGGGGCAACGGCATCAACCGGCGAGGCAGCACAGCAGGATGCGCCGGGCGCAGCCGCGAGTCAGGACGCCGCCGCCAAAACCGAGGCCGCAGCCCAGGCCGCGTCATCGCCGGGTTCGGCCCCCGCAAGCCAGGCTGCTGCCCCCGAAAGTCAGGCCGCGGCATCGGCGCCGGGCGCAGACTCCGAAAACCAGGCGGCATCGGGCAGCGCCTCTGAAAGCCCGGCTGCCCCGGCGGCATCCGCCGAGAGCCAGGCTGCATCGCCGCCCGCTGCCGAAACCCAGGCGGCGAAGGGCGCAGAGTCCGAAACCGGGGCCGCAGAAACCGTCGCTCCCGCAGCCCAGGCTGCAGCGCCCGCTGCCCCGGCCCCGCAAGCTGCAGCGCCCGCGCCGCCCGCCTATCAACGCACGACGCACCTGCCGGGCTCCATGCAGGAGCTGATGGCGGCGGGTGTGCATTTCGGTCACCAGACCCGGCGCTGGAATCCGAAGATGAAGCCCTACATTTTCGGAGAACGGGGCGGCGTCCACATCATCAACCTGGACCACACCATGCCCATGCTGAAGGCGGCCATGACCTTTTTGTGCGGGATAACGGCGCAGGGCGACCGCGTTCTTTTTGTCGCCACCAAGCGCCAGGCCCGCGAAGCGGTGAAGCGGGAGGCCGTGCGCGCCGGGCAGTTCTACGTCAACAACCGCTGGCTGGGCGGCATGCTGACGAACTTTCGCACGGTGCGGCGCTCCATCGAACGCTTCAAGGGAGAGCTGCAACTGCTCGGCGACGAAGAGCGCATTTCGGAGTTCAGCAAGAAGGAACGCTCGCGCCTGAGCCGTTCGGTGGGCAAGTACCGCAAGTCGCTCGACGGCCTCAAGGATATGGAGAAGCTGCCGAAAGCGCTGTTCGTGATCGACCTCAACAAGGAACACATCGCGGTTTCGGAGGCGGCGCGGCTCGGCATCCCGGTGGTGGCGGTGGTGGACACCAACTGCGACCCGGAGTGCGTGGACTTCCCGGTTCCCGGCAACGACGATTCGGCGCGCGCCGTCAAGCTCTATTGCCGCATGGCGGCGGACGCCTGCCTGCACGGCGCCGAGATGTTCAACCAGCGCGTGACCCAGCAAAGCGAATCGGACGAAGCGGGCGTGCGCACGCTCCCTTCCGGGCGGCGCGTGGTGGAGCTTCAGCAACAGCAGGCGCCTGCAGCGCCCGGCCGCCGCGAACGCGGCGCGCGCCCGTGGCGCGCACGCCAGGCGGGGGGCTCCTTTTCCGCCGGTGGACGCGGCGACGAGGCGAGCGGACAGAGAGGCGGGAAATCCGGCGCGCAGGCGGCGGGCGCGAAGAAATCGGCGGCCTCCGGCGCTTCCGAAAAAGCGCCGCGCAAGTCCAGGGCGAAGAAGACCGCCGAGGCCGCAGAGGGAGAAGCCGCCGCCAAGGCAAAACCCGCCGGCGAAACGAAGGCAAAATCTGCTGCCGACACCAAGGCCAAATCCGCCGCTGGCGCGAAGTCCGGCGAAACAAAGCCCGCCGGCGAAACCAAGGCAAAGCCCGCGGCCAAGGCAAAAACCGCGGCGGCGAAGCCGAAGTCGTCGGCGAAGCAGACGAAGTCGTCGAAGCAAACGAAACCCGCGCCGGATAGCGGCGCCGCGTCCGCCGAGACGGAATAAGTCGAAGGAGAGCAAGGTGCAGATTTCAGCCGCCGATGTGAAACGACTCCGGGAAAAAACCGGGGCGGGCATGATGGACTGCAAGAACGCACTGGTGGATGCCGAGGGCGACGAAGCCCGCGCCACGGAACTGCTGCGCGAGCGCGGCCTGGCGCGCGCCGCGGGGCGCAGCGGCCGCGCCACCAGCGAAGGCGCCATCGCCATGTCGCTGGACGGCTGCGTGGCGGGCATCGTGGAGCTGGGTTGCGAGACGGACTTCGTGGCCAAGACGGATGAGTTCCAGGCGCTGGCCGAAGCGCTGGCCGGGCTGGCCGCCGGGCAGCCCGAAGCGGGCGACGCAGCCGCGCTGCTCTCCCGCGAACTCGAGGGCCGCCCTGCCCAGGAACACATCGCCGAGGCCGCCGCCAAGCTGGGCGAGAACCTGGTGCTCAAGCGCTGCGGCCGGGTGGCGCTTTCCGGCCCGGGTCTTGCGGGCGGCTACATCCACGCGGGCGGCAAGCTGGGCGTGGTGGTGGCGCTGGAAAGCGAAGCGGAAGAAGCATCGCTGGCTCTGCCTGCCCGCGACCTCGCCATGCACGTGGCGGCGGCGGACCCGCCGCCGCTGGCCGTGGATCGTGACGGGGTGGATGCGGGCCTGGTCAAACAGGAAGCGGAGATTTTCCGCAAGCAGGCCGCGCAGGAGGGCAAGCCCGAGAAGGTGCTGGACCGCATCGTCGAAGGGCGCATCAACAAGTTCTACGCCGAGGTGTGCCTGCTGGAGCAGCCCTTCGTCAAAGACCCCGACAAAACCGTTCAGCAGGTGCTCGCCGATGTCGGCGCCGCGCTGGGCAAGCCGGTGGCGGTGAGCGCCTTCGTGCGTTTCCGGCTCGGAGAAAGCGCAGACGAATGAAAGCGTCCTACCACCGCATCGTTTTGAAGCTGTCCGGCGAAGTGCTGGCCGGCAAGCGCGCCTTCGGCATCGACCCGCCCGTGGTGGAAGCGCTCTCGGGCGAGCTGCACGATGCCCACAAGACCGGCGTGCAAATCGGCATCGTGATCGGCGGCGGCAACTTCGTGCGCGGCGCATCCGTGGCGGGCGAGGGGATGGACCGCACCACCGGCGACTACATGGGCATGCTGGCCTCGGTGATCAACGGCCTGGCCGTGCAGGACGCGCTGGAACAGCAGAAGCTGCCGACCCGCCTGATGACCGCCGTGGAAATGCGCGACGTGGCCGAGCCCTACATCCGGCGGCGCGCGGTGCGTCACCTGGAGCGCGGGCGCATCGTGATTTTTGCGGGCGGCACCGGCAACCCCTACTTCACAACAGACACAGCGGCCGCCCTGCGTGCAGCGGAAATCGGCGCCGAGGTGGTGCTCAAGGCCACCAAGGTGGACGGCATCTACGACGCCGACCCCAACCAGAACCCCGGCGCCAAGCGCTACGACACGATCAGCCACGAAGAGGTGCTGGCCCGGCAGCTCGAGTTCATGGACCTGGTGGCGGTGGCGCTGTGCCGCGAAAACGGTCTGCCCATCGTGGTGTTCGACATGACCAAGCCGGGCAACGTGCGCCGCGCCGCGGTCGGCGAAAACGTCGGCGCCACGGTTCGGGCATAGGAGCGCGTGATGCCCGGAGAACAGGAACGAAGCGACCGCGATGTCATGCAGGAGGCCGAGAGCAAGATGGACCGCGCCCTGCGCAGCCTGCGCGCCGAGCTGCAAAAGGTGCGCACCGGGCGCGCCAGCCCCACCTTGCTGGAGGACATCCAGGTGGACTACTACGGCACGCCGACGCCGCTCGACAAGCTCGCCACCGTGAGCGTCCCCGACGCGCGCACGATTGTGGTCTCGCCTTTCGACCCGGGTGCGCTGTCGGAAATCGAGCGCGCCATCCAGGCTGCAGACCTCGGGCTGACGCCGTCGAACGACGGCAAGCTGGTGCGGGTTCCGATTCCGCCGCTGACCGAAGAGCGCCGCAAGGACCTGGTGAAGCAGGTCAAGAAGACCTCCGAAGAGCACAAGGTCGGCGTGCGCGATGCGCGGCGCCACGCCCTTTCGGAAATCAAGTCCCTGGTGTCGGCCGGCAGCGTGCCCGGCGACGACAAGGCCCGCCTCGAAAAGGAAGTGCAGGAGATCACCGAGCGTCACGTGCAGACCATCGACGACATGACCTCGGCGAAGGAGCAGGAGATTCTCGAGGTCTGACCTCGAGGCTGCACCATGCAAGCGCGTCCCGCCGAGGCCGTCCCCCACCACGTGGCCGTGATCATGGACGGCAACGGGCGCTGGGCCCGGCAGCGCGGGCTTAGCCGCAGCGACGGCCACCGCGCCGGCCTGGAAACGGCGCGCGAAATTGTGCGCGCGGCGGACGACCTCGGCGTCGGCTGGCTGACGCTCTACGCCTTTTCCTCGGAAAACTGGCGCCGCCCGCGCCGCGAGATCGACGCCCTGATGACTCTGCCCGGCGAATACTTCGACCAGGAACTGCCCGAGGCGCAGCGGCGCGGCATGCGCGTGCTCGCCATCGGCGACCCGGCCCGCCTGCCGCGCAAGGTGCAAAGGACCGTGGAGCACGCGCTGGCGGCCACCGCGAACAACACGGGCATGCGCCTGGTGTTCGCGCTTTCCTACGGCGGGCGCGCGGAAATCGTGAACGCCGCGCGGCGCCTGCTGCAGGCACAGCAGGAAGGCGCCGCTCCGGTGCCCGAGGCCCTGGACGAAGCGCGCTTCGCCGCCTACCTCGACCAGCCCGACATGCCGGACGTGGACCTGTTGATTCGCACCGGCTGCGAGCAGCGCGTGTCCAACTTCCTGCTCTGGCAGATCGCCTACGCGGAGCTGGCGATGACCGCGTCGATGTGGCCCGATTTCAACCGCGCGGAATTCGAAAAGATGCTCGCCGAATACAGCCTGCGCGAGCGCCGCTTCGGCCGCACGCCCGACCAGGTGGAGGGGCCGTGAAGCGCATCGCCCTGCTCGGCAGCACCGGCAGCGTGGGCGAGCAGACCCTGGCCGTGGCGGCAGCCTTTCCGGAGCGCTTTTGCATCAGCGCGCTGGCTGCGGGGCGCCGCATCGAAAAGCTCGCCGCGCAGGTGCGCGCTTTCGCGCCCGAGCTGGTCGCCACCGCCGACGCAGCGGGCGCAGAAGAGCTGCGCGCGCGCCTCGGGGGCATGGAGAAAATGCCCGAAATCGTGACGGGCGCAGAGGGCCTTTTGGCCGTGGCCTTGCACCCGGCCGAGCTGCTGGTCTCCGCCCTGGTGGGCGCCGTGGGCCTCGCGCCCACCCTGGCGGCGCTGCGCGCGGGCCGCGATACGGCGCTCGCCAACAAGGAAGCGCTGGTGATGGCCGGCGCGCTCTTCGGCCGGGAGCGGAAAAAGAGCGGCGCGCACTTGTTGCCGGTGGACAGCGAACACAGCGCGGTCTTCCAGTTGCTGGAAGGGCGCTGCGCGGAGGATCTTTCGCGCATTCATCTCACCGCGTCGGGAGGGCCCTTTCGCACCTGGCCGGGGGAGCGCATCGCAAAGGCCGGCATCGAGCAGGCCCTGGATCACCCGAACTGGTCGATGGGGCCGAAAATCAGCATCGACTCGGCGACCATGATGAACAAGGCGCTGGAAGTGATCGAAGCGCGCTGGCTGTTCGATCTTTCGCCGGAGCGGATTTCCGTGCTGGTGCACCCTCAGTCGATTGTGCACTCCCTGGTCGAGCTTAAGGACGGCTCGCTGCTGGCGCAGCTCGGCGTGCCCGACATGAAGCAGCCGATTGCATTGGCGCTCTCCTGGCCGGAGCGCCTGCCGCCGCAGGCGCCGCTGCTCGATTTGGCCGCGCTCGGCCGTCTCGACTTCGAAGCGCCGGACGAGCAGCGCTTCCCCTGCCTTGCGCTGGCGCGGCGCGCGCTGGCAGGCGCAGAAACCGCGCCGGCTGTTTTGAACGCCGCCAACGAAGAAGCGGTTGCCGCTTTTCTGGACGGTCGGTTACCTTTCGGGGGCATCGCCGAAGTCAACACCCGCACCCTGGACGCCTACCTGCAGGCGCAGCCGGGCGCGCGCGCCGAAACACTGGAAGACGTGCTCGCCGCCGACGCCATCGGTCGCCGGGAAGCCCGAACACGCATCGAGGCCCACGCATGAACGCGCTCAGTTCCGCATTCGATTACTTCGCCGCCATGGCCTTGATGCTGGGCGTGCTGGTGACCATTCACGAGTTCGGCCACTTCATCGTGGCGAAGTGGTGCGGCGTCAAGGTGCTGCGCTTTTCCGTCGGCTTCGGCGGCGCCATCGGCATCGGCCGCTATCGCCTCTCCTGGACCCGGGGCGACACCGAGTACCGCATTGCATGGTTTCCGCTCGGCGGCTACGTGAAGATGCTGGGCGAAGATCCGGAGGCCGATGCGCCCACCGGCGCCGATGCGCAGCGTTCGCTCGAAGCGCGCCCGCTCTGGCAGAAACTCGCCATCGTGCTGGCGGGGCCGGCCATGAACCTGCTTTTGCCGGTGTTCGTGTTCATGGGCTTTTTGCATGTCGGCACGCCGGTCCCGTTGCCGGTGCTCGGCATGGTAGAGCCGAACTCGCCCGCCGCGCAGGCGGGGCTGCTGGCGGGAGACCGGGTGCTGGCGGTGGACGGCGCGCCGCTGCGCCACTTCGGCGAGCTGGAACGCGCGGTCAGCGAAGCGCCCGGCGCCGTGCTGCGCCTTTCGGTGGAACGCGGCGGCGCAGAGTTCGAGACGGAAGTGGAGGCGGCCTTGCGCACGCGCCTCGACGCCTTCGGCGCGGCTCACGAGGCGGGCTTCATCGGCGTGCACCACGGCCGCTTGCGCGCGGACCTCGCGTTGCCCGAAGCCGGCAGCCCCGCAGAGCGCGCCGGGCTGCGCTCGGGAGACAGGGTGCTGTCGGTGAACGGCGCGCCGGTGGAAGACTGGCCTGCCTTCGAACG
>CAZJXU010000104.1:0-7087 GCA_964550095.1 uncultured Spirochaetales bacterium
CTGCCTGCCGCCCCAGGCGATATGACCAGGTCGCCTGCCGCCCGCGCGCTTGCGGCGACGGCCCCGACCACCCGGGGCCGCGGGCGCACCGGTCCATCCGGACCGCTCGCCCCGACCGCCCGAGGCATATTCGTTCAGACACATCCCGGACGGGCGCCCCGGGCGGCGGTCGGATGGCGCGGGGCGGCCCTGTCCGCCCCGAAAAACAGCTTTTCGGGCCACTTCCGGGACTTTTCGGGGCTTTGGGCTTGCGCTCCGGGCCCCGAAACGGGACAATCCAGCCGCCGGAGCGGAGCCTCGCTTCCCGGGCGCCCTGCGCGCGTGAGCGTGGGGAAGCGGGCCTTCCGGTCGGACGCGGGCCGAAAGGGTCTGGGATCGTTTCGGCATCCGCGAGAGCAAACACGGGGCATTCGGGAGTTTCAGTTCAACATGTCTTCACAATCTCTCCGCAGGAGTGGGGGGTTCTCCGAACTCCGCCTGGTCGCCTTGCTGCTCGCCCTGCTGCTGCCGGTCGCCTGCGCGAGCACGGCGCCGCAAGCGCCCGCGCCCGCCGACCCCAGCGAATTCAGCACCGGGGCAGCGGGCGAACAGGGCGAAACCGGGGACATCGCACCGGAACTGGTTCCCGTGTACTTCGACTTCAACCGCTCCGCCATCCGCACGGACCAGCGCAGCGCCCTGGCGGAGAACGCCACCCACATCAAGGACGGCTACTACGACAGCGTCGTGATCGAAGGGCATTGCGACGAGCGGGGCAGCGAGGAGTACAACCTCGCGCTGGGTGAACGCCGCGCCGCCGCAGTGCGGCAGTACCTGATCGACCGCGGCGTTGACGGCGCGCAGCTCGAAACCGTGAGCTACGGCGAGAGCCGCCCTGCGGTGCCCGGCCACAACGAAAGCGCCTGGTCCATGAACCGCCGCACGGAGTTCCGCACCGACCGCTGACCGGCTCGCAGCCCATGCAGCCCCGCCTGCGTTTCGCGTGCACGAGGCGTGCGTGAACGGGGTTGTCGGGGCCGGAATTCGGACAAGGCGCACAGCGTCGGGAGACGCCGCACGCCGCCGCGCAGCGTTCTCCGTTTTCCGTGGGCGCCCGCAGCGATGATGCCTGCGCCGCCACTTCAGGTCGCGTGCGGCCCCGCCTGCGTTTCTTCGCTTGCGCGCAGCGCGGTTGGGTTGCGCGGCGCCGTGCAGCGTTCCCCGCTTCCCGGGATACGCGCAGCGATGAAGTCTGCGCTGCGTTGTCGCGTCGTTCCCCGCAGCCTCAGGTTTCGTGCCCAGCGCCGCCCCTGCGTTTCGCCCGCAGCAGTGCGAGGCGTGCTGCGCCGCCGTTCGCCTCAGCCCAGGGTCGCGCGCGCCGGAAGCCCCGCTCCCGCACCCGCCGCTGCGATTTCCGAACGCGCTCCTTCCGCGTGTGCGGTCGCCGGCGCCTCGTGGCTCCTGACGCGGAAAATCTGCTCGATGCCGAGCTTTTCCATCTTGGTGTAGAGCGTGCGCCTGCCGATGCCGAGCTGCCTGGCCGCTGCGCTGCGGTTTCCGCGGCAGCGCTGCAGCGCGTGCATGATGCGCCAGGCTTCGGCCAGCTCCACGAACTCGCGCAGCGTCGGCGGCTTCTTGCCCTGCTGAAGGGCGACGCTTTCCAGGAAAGCCTCGAAGAGCTGCTCCGCGGAATCGCTTTCGCGCAGCAACGCAGCGCCGCCCGCCTTTTCAAAAGTACAAGGATGAGTCACGGCTTTGCCCTCCCGCCCCTCTGCCCAAAGCAAGCTCCGGGCCAGCGCCGTAGCCGCCGCCCTCGCCCCGCCGCTGTCAAAACTCTCCCCCCGGGCGCGTTCGCCTGCACCCTTTATGGGCAAGCCTTGCCCAGTAAGTGGGCAAAATTCGGCACAACCGGCCCGCACGGGGCCTGCAAAGGCCGGGCGCGCCCTCTCGCCTGTGGCACGCGAGTTGCTTTTAAATCCCGTGGACAGGATTCAGCAGCCCCCGGGTCGGCGCCACCGGCGCCTTCCCACCCGGCCCGGCGCCGGGGTTTTCCGAGGAGGTCACACGCCATGTTCAAGATCGAGGCCGTCATCAAGCCCTTCAAGCTGGACGAGGTCAAGGAAGCCCTGCACGAGATCGGCATCCAGGGCATGACGGTGAACGAGGTCAAGGGCTTTGGTCGCCAGAAGGGACACACCGAACTGTACCGGGGCGCCGAGTACAAGGTGGACTTCCTGCCCAAGGTCAAAATCGAGATCGCCGTCAGCGACGACATGGTGGAAAAGGTGGTGTCGGCCGTGGTCTCTTCTGCCGGCACGGGTCGCATCGGAGACGGCAAGATCTTTGTGCTACCCATGCACGACGCCATTCGCATCCGCACCGGCGAGCGCGGCGCCGACGCAGTCTGATTCGCCCGCCCGTGCGCCGCGCCCCGCGCGGTGATGCGGCGCGTTGCCTGCGCCCGCCGCGAGCGGCGACGCAGGGCCCGGGCAACTCCCAGGCAACTCTCAAGCAAAAAGGAACAGCACACCATGACACCCAAAGAAGTGATCGAGTTTGCGCGCGAGAACAAGGCGGTGATGGCCGACCTGCGCTTCATCGACTGGCCCGGCACCTGGCAGCACTGCTCCTTCCCGATCAACATGATCGACGAAGGCGTGTTCGAAGACGGGCTCGGCTTCGACGGCTCTTCCATTCGCGGCTGGCAGGCGATCAACGAGAGCGACATGCTGATGGTGCCCGACCCGAACACCGCCTTCATGGATCCCTTCTACGAGCACCCGACGCTGGTGCTGATCTGCGACATCGTGGATCCGCTGACCCGCAAGCCCTACACGCGCGATCCGCGCCACATCGCCCGGCGCGCAGAGCAGTACCTGGTCGAAACGGGCATCGGCGACACCGCCTACTTCGGCCCCGAGGCCGAGTTCTTCGTGTTCAACGACGTGCGCTTCTCCACCGGCCACAACCACGGCTTCTACGAGGTCGATTCGATCGAAGGCGTGTGGAACTCGGGCACGTCGGAAGAGGGCGGCAACCTGGCCTACAAGCCGCGCCACAAGCACGGCTACTTCCCGGCGCCTCCGTCGGACACACTGCAGGACATGCGCACCGAAATGTGCCTGGTGATGCAGTCGATCGGCATCGAGATCGAGGCGCAGCACCACGAAGTGGCCACCGCCGGGCAGTGCGAGATCGACATGAAGTTCAACTCGCTGCTCGCCATGGCCGACTCGCTCACCAAGTACAAGTACTGCGTGAAGCAGGTGGCCCGGCAGGGCGGCGCCACCGCCACCTTCATGCCGAAGCCGATCTTCGAAGACAACGGCTCGGGCATGCACTGCCACCAGTCGATCTGGAAGGGCGGCAAGCCGCTCTTCGCCGGCGACGGCTACGCGGGGCTCTCCGAGATCGGGCTGCACTATGTCGGCGGCATCATCAAGCACTCGCGTGCGATCGCGGCCTTCACCAACCCGACCACCAACTCCTACAAGCGGCTCACGCCCGGCTTCGAGGCGCCCACCATCCTGGCGCTCTCGGCGCGCAACCGCTCGGCGAGCTGCCGCATCCCGGTGTATTCGGACAATCCGAAGGCCAAGCGCGTGGAGGTGCGCTACCCGGACCCGACCGCCAACCCCTACCTGGCCTTCACGGCCATGCTGATGGCGGGCCTCGACGGCATCCAGAACAGGATCGACCCGGGCGACACCATCGACCGCGACCTCTACGACATGAGCGAAGCAGAACTCTCGCGCTGGGCGGTCATGCCGGGCAGCCTGGACGAAGCGCTGAACGCCCTGGAGCAGGACAACGCCTTCCTGCAGCAGGGGGAAGTGTTTACGCAAGACGCCGTGGAGAACTGGATCTCCTACAAGCGCGAGAACGAGGTGGACCCGATTCGCGTGCGGCCGCATCCCCACGAGTTCGAGCTCTACTTCGACGCCTGAGCGCCCAGCGGGCATTCGCAGCCCGCGCCGGGCCCGACGCGGGGCGCCGGCTTGCTGACAGCGGTTGGCGGGCCGGGCCTCCGGTGCGCGTCCGCCCGCTGACGGCCCGCGTTGGTCGCATCGGCGGTTGCGGCGGACGCGGCGAGCCGGGCATCCGGGGGCGCAGTGGTGCCGGCTTGCTGACGGCGGTCACGGCCTCGCCCCGAGGCCCCTCGCGCCACACACCCGCGCCCGGGCGGCACAGGGGGTATATGGCCCCCTTCTGGGAGTCAATGGCCTCACCCCGGCAATTCCCCCGGGGGAATACGAAAAAATCACGAAAATTGTATTGAAAATATTGATTCTCCGGATCCTGCGTAGTATGGTAACCGCAGAAGATGGGGATCAGGGGTGAGACCTTCTACATGGACAAAGATGCGGGCTGCCATCGGGCGAGGACATGGAATGCATGTGCTCGTTGATGGCCAGGCAGCGCCGGATTTGAGCGGACACGCGTCTGCTCCGACCGGTACGCGGGATGGTTCCCGTGTATCTTGATTTGACCAGTCGAAAGGCCCTGAATTCGCCGTTCTCCCGGCTCAGGAAAAAAACCCGCCTTACTGTCAGGGAAGTTTCCGGGAAGGTCGGTGTCTCGACCAGAACCGTTTACCGCTGGGAAAGGGGGGAGACATCCCCCCCTCCCCCCGTCATCAAGTACCTGAAACGCATCGCGGGAGAGTCGAACCGCTTTTCATTCATTGACCTTTTCGCCGGCATCGGCGGGCTTCGTCGCGGCTTCGAATCTGTTGGCGGAAATTGCGTGTTCACTTCCGAGTGGGACCGTCATTGCCGAAAGGTCTATCTCGACAATTATCGATGTGATCATGAAATTGCAGGCGATATCAGGGGGGTGAAATCATCCGATATCCCGAAGCATGATCTTCTTCTTGCGGGGTTTCCCTGCCAGCCCTTTTCAATTGCGGGAGTCTCTAAAAGAAACGCCCTGAAAATTCCTCATGGCTTTCGCTGTGACACGCAGGGCACTCTTTTCTTCGAAGTCGCCCGGATCATCGAACATCACAGGCCGAAGGCATTCCTCCTGGAGAATGTGAAAAACCTTGCAAGTCACGACGGAGGACGAACATTCAATGTCATCCTTCAGGTGCTCACAGAGGAGCTGGGTTACCACGTAAGTTGGAGGATCATCAACGCACGCTCTTACGTTCCCCAGCACCGGGAACGTATTTTCATTGCGGGTTTTCGGGAGGAAAACGGGAGCTTCTCTTTGGATGATCTGAAAATTCCGAATCCCGATAATGGACCGAAGCTTGGAAGTGTCTTGCACCCCGAGGACGGATCGGAAAGTCCGATGGTTGGCTTCATACAAGGCAGCCGGGGAAAGGTGCTTCCCAAGTACACGCTGACCGATCATCTCTGGAACTATCTCCAGGCCTACGCAGAAAAGCATCGCCGCAAGGGGAACGGGTTTGGCTTCGGGCTCGTTGGCCCCGGCGATGTGACCAGAACACTCTCGGCGCGATACTATAAGGACGGCTCCGAGATTCTGATACGCCAGCGGGGTAAAAACCCCAGGCGTCTTACGCCCAGAGAATGCGCACGAATCATGGGCTTCGATAAATCCGGGAATGGGGGGGGATTCCGCATTACCGTATCGGACACCCAGGCGTACAAACAGTTCGGAAACGCCGTCGTTGTTCCGGTCGTCAAGGCCGTGGCGCGGCACATGAAGCCGGCAATTGTCAATGGCGCCGTTCAAAAAACCGGACATCGGTCTGTTGGCCGACATCGTTGATTCGAAAACCCGAAGCCGGATGATGTCCGGAATTCGGGCGAAGAACACGAAGCCCGAACTGTTGATACGCCGGGCGCTCCACAAAAAGGGCTTTCGTTACCGACTACACCCCCTCGGCGTGCCCGGCCATCCGGACCTGGTGTTTCCCCGATACAAGGCGGTTATTCTTGTGCATGGGTGCTTCTGGCACGGCCACGACTGCCCCTTTTTCCGCCTCCCGGGCACCAGGGCGAAATTCTGGAAGGAGAAGATTGCCCGGAACAGAAAGCGGGACGCGGAGGTGTCCGGGTTGCTGAAAAAGGCCGGATGGCGAAGACTCACGGTCTGGGAGTGCGCCATGAGGGGCGTCAGCGAAAAGGCGATTGAAAGGCTGATGCAGAGGATTGAAAAGTGGCTGAAAGGCCCGAGGCGCAGCCTGGAAATCAGAGGGAGGAAGTGATGGAACTCGATGCCCTTCGCGAGTGGATGCAGAGGTTCAGCCCGAGTGGGGATATTGTCTGGTACCTGAAACGGTTGTCCTCAAACGACACCCTGGCAGTTTCCCATCAGGCAGGACCGTACATACCCCGGGATCTTCTTTTCAAGATTTTCCCTTCGATCAGCCGGATTGATCAGAAAAACCCGGATGTCACTTTTGATCTTCATGTTGATTCCCATGACGAACATCGGAAGGCTCGCGCCGTCTGGTACAACAACAAATATCACGGCGGAACGAGAAACGAAGCCCGCATAACGAGGCTTGGAGGAAAACAGTCCGCCCTTCTTTCGCCCGACAACATCGGTGCTCTTTTCATATTTGCCTTTGTGAGAGGGGAAACCGGAGAGGTTGTCGGATGTCATGCATGGCTATGCGCGACGGCGGCGGAGGAAGATGAGGTTCAAAATCGCTATGGATTCGTCGAGCCCAGTCAATGTCTGGTGTGGCCGCCGCTCCAGGGAATCTGGGAAATTGTTTCTACGTCTCGGGGGCGTGCAGATTGCTATCTGAAACCCGAAGAAATTCCCTCGAAGTGGAAAACTTCTTTTCCGTCGGGAAAGGAACTTGCGGAAAGGGCAATTGAGATGCGCCCCGATACGAACATTGAACCCGATGAAAGGTTGCTGAAGCGCCGGCTGTGCGAATTTCAGATATTTGAAAGCCTTGAAGAATTTCATGAAAAGCCGAAGATCAAGTCCGGATTTTCAGGTGTTGACCCGTTTCTTGAGCGCGCACAAAGAATCCTCCAGCGACGTAAATCCCGGGCCGGGCGATCTCTCGAGTTGCATATACGTCGGATATTTCACGAGGAGGGACTGGTGGAACATGAAGACTTCGAGTACGAAGTAGAATCGGAGCCCAAACGGAAGCCCGACTTCCTGTTTCCCTCCC
>CAZJXU010000105.1:0-4139 GCA_964550095.1 uncultured Spirochaetales bacterium
CCGACGCGCCGGCCTGGAGTCAGCACCTGGCGCAGCGCTCGCAAGCGACCCTCGCAGCGCTCGCGCGCCTGCTCCCGGAAGGGGCGCCCCGGGCGCTGCGCTACTATGTGGGGTGAGGGCTTCCGGTGGACCACACTGCACAAAACACCTCTCCCTTTCGCTGTGACTTTTGCGGCGAAGCGGTGAAAAGCGTGCGCCGCGTTGCGCTCGACCGGGGCTACGACCGCCTGCAGCGTCCGCACCGGGAACGCTACGCCTGTCCGCGCTGCTCCCGGCAGAAGGACTCGGAGCGGCGCCGGGAGGAAGCGGGCCCGGGCGCCCCGCCGGAGGCGCAGGGCTGAGCGGCAGCATTTGACGCGGACGCCGCCGGTGGTTAACCAGTACCAGTATCTGTGCGGCCATCCCCCGCGCCGAGCGTCGGCGTGAACCCGGGGACGGTCGCCTCCGAGGCGCCGTGGCCAAGTGGTAAGGCGCGGGACTGCAAATCCCTGACCCCCGGTTCGAATCCGGGCGGCGCCTCCACCTTCAGCCCCGGTCGGAGCAGAGGCGCTTTCGCCCAGCCGCGCCCGTGGCGTCCGTGGCGGCTGCGGCGCGCCTGTGATGGCGCGTTCGTGGCGGCGGCGGCGCGGTGTTTTTGCCCTTGCTGCCCCCGTGATTGCCGCGCCCTTGCCCTGCGGCGCGCCCGTGATGGCGGTCGATGCGTACGCCCCCGGCGCGCCTGTACCTGCTGTGCCCAGTTCCGCCCGCCGTGCGCTCGTGGCGGCGGGAGATGTGTCGCCGGGCCGCGCGCCTGCCCGGACGGTGGCGGTCACCGTTCCCTGTGTCAGACTTGGGCCTGGATTGGCGAGGAGTCGACATGACGCTGGAAGTGCGCCCGCTGGAAAATGTCGGGGTCGAGGTGCTGGGCTGCGACATCAGCGCGCCTGTGTCCGAGGCGCTCAAGGACGAACTGGTTGCGCTCTGGAACCGGCACGCCATCCTGCTCTTTCGCGGGCAGCGCGGCGGCCCGCAGCAGCAAATCGAATTCAGCCGTCTCTTCGGCCCGCTCGCCCGGCATCCGCTCGAGGTCACGCGCTCGGCGAAGTACCCGGAACTGTTCGAACTGGAAAACGGGGGCGAGCGCGACTCGGTGCAAACCGCCTGCTACAACGGGAAAATGCTGGTCAACAAACTCGACTGGCACATCGACTTGCATTACACCGGTCGTCCCAATCGCGGCGCGCTGCTGCGCGCGGTTGCGGTCCCCGAAAGCGGGGGCCTGACCGGCTTCGGCGACCTGGCGAAGGCCTACGACGCTCTTCCCGATTCCCTTCGGCAGCGCATCGACGACCTGCAGGTTGCCTACCGGTTTGAAATGCAGCGACTCAAAATGCGCTTCGTGGACAAGCGGGGCTACCAGCCCGGCCCCGGCAGCCCGAAGAAGCCCTCCGACGCCGGCTTTCCGGACTTTCCCGATTCGGTGTACCCGCTGGTGGTGAAGCACCCGGTGACGGGGCGCCGGGTGCTGGAAGTGGTGGAGCTGTTTCTGGACCGGGTGGTGGAACCCGAGCGCCACGGCCTCTCCGAAGCCGATGCGGATCGCCTGCTCTCTGAACTGGTGGATCACATCCGTCGCCCCGAGTTTCACTACTTTCACCAGTGGCGCGAGGGCGACATGATCCTCTGGGACAACTGGCGCGCCATGCACTGCGCCACCGGAACCGAGCCCGGCGTGCACCGCCTGATCCACCGCACCACCATCGAAGGGGACGTGGCGCTGGGCCGCCCGCTGCCGGCTTGAGCGCGTCCGTTTTCCCCGTGGCAACACAGGGCGAAGCGGGGCGGAGCGAATTGGTGCGGGGCAGGGTGCGCTTTCGGGCGGATATTGGAATCATTTCCGGCGTGCGCCCCGCGCCCGGCCCCGGACGCCCGGCGCCGCGCCGAGACACGGAAACACGGAAACACGGGAACACAGGAGGCATGGTGATGAAGGATTTTCAGGGGCGCGTGGCGGTGGTGACCGGCGGCGCGAGCGGCATCGGCCTGGCGCTGTGCCGGGCCTTTCTGGGCGAGGGGATGAAGGTGGTCGTGGCGGACGTGGAAGAGCCCGCGCTGCACAAGGCGGTGCATGCACTCGAGGCGACGGGCGGCGAAGTGCAGGGCGTGATCTGCGATGTCTCCAAGCGGGAATCCCTGGACGCCCTGGCGGACCGGGTGTATCGCACCTTCGGCGCCTGTCACCTGCTTTGCAACAACGCGGGCGTGAGCGTTCCCAACCTTAACGTCTGGGAGACCACGCCCAACGACTGGAAGTGGGTGCACGGCGTCAACGTGCACGGCGTGGTGCACGGCATCCAGGCCTTCGTGCCGCGCATGCTGGAAGCAGGCGAGCCCGGCCTGGTGATCAACACCTCTTCGGGCGACGGCGGCATTTCGCCCTTCTCGGAGCAGTCGGTGTATGCGTCGAGCAAGGCGGCCATTTCGATCCTGACCGAGTGCCTGGCCGCGCAACTGCAAGGGCAGGACGCGAAACTGCGCGCCGCCATTTTTTACCCCTCCGGCGGCATGCTGGATACCGGCATCTGGACCACCAGGCGCAACAGGCCGCCGGAACTCGCCAGGGAAGCGCCGGTCGCCGAAGGCTCGGAGATGACCTTCGCGGAATTCATGGAGGGCTATCGCCAGGCGGGCATCGACATTCCCGTGCAGGATCTCGACGAACTCGCGCAATTCGTGCTGGAGGGCATTCGCCGCGAGGACTTCGTGATCATGATCGGCCGCGAGCAAATGGAACAGCAGCTCGTGGACCGGGCCAGGAAACTGGCAGCCGGCGAATGTCCGATCGCGATGGGGCATCCTGCCTCCTCGTAGGCATCCGGGCGCGCGGCGCTTCGCCCGTCAGCGCCGGGCCGTTTCGGACGCCCTCCCCGGTTACTCCCGGCTCTCCCCGTCAAACATATCCGGATTCCGCTCCCGGACGCACCCGGCCAGCCGATCAAAAAAGGCCGGCATATCGGGGGCGATGACAATCCGCGGCCCCTCGCTAAAGTCCACCTCGACAATGGCCGAGGCTTCCACCATCCCGGCAGACCAGGCAGGAGCACCTCGTCCGGATAGGCGGCCCAGGAGTTCGCGGAAGAAATCGACCCAGCGGGTTCCGTCCTTCCGCGGGCTGCCGCCTGTGGTATCGAAGATCATGATGTAACCGGTCACGATCTCCGGAGACCGGAGTTGGACGTTGGCCATTTCGCCCATGAGATCGTCGGCTCGGTTCGGAACCGTCCCGGCGATATTCGACAGAATCGACTTGAGGCTGATGCCAAGCCGAACTTTGCCGGTCTCCGGCCATGCCACGTCCCAGTTCTTTGGTCGCCCGATGCCGGGTACCAAGAGTTCCTTGGCGGCACCGACGATATCGCGGGCGGCGAGTTCCTGAACGCACATGTCCGCCAACAGAGCGAGCCGGGCGGGCGATTGCCGCTTCTTCTCAGACACCGCGACCCGGTAGAGGTCGTCAACCGCGTTTTGCAAAGAGATCATCGTTCAATCGCGCTTCGGCCATGGCGTGGTAGGCGGGCTCGATTTCGACCCCGATGCTGTTCCGCCCGAATTGCCGTGCCGCTGCCTGGGTCGTTGCGGTCCCTGTGAAAGGATCATAGACCGTATCCCCGACAAAGCTGAACATGCGGATCAGCCTGGCCGCGAGTTCAAGCGGATAGGGCGCGGGATGGTCGCGGGTCGAAGCGCCGCGCACATCCTGCCAGACCTGGCGGAACCACCGCTCGTGATCCTTCGCCGGGATCAGGCTGAGCAGCCGGGCCGCCCGGCTCGGACTGCGATAGCCACCCGGCTTGCGCAGCATCAGGATGAACTCGATGTCGTTCTTGATGATGCCGTTTGGCTCGAAGGGCTTGCCCAGGTAGGACCCGCTGCGGCTCGATTCGGTTTTCAGGTTCGCGATCTTGTGCCAGATGATTGGCGCGAGGTTGTCGAAGCCGATGTCAATGCATTGCGTCTGGATTGCAGCGTGCAGCGGAACCACCGCGTGGCGCCCGCCGTTGCGACGGCGGGACAGGCAGACATCCCCGACCACGCAGATCAGCCGACCACCCGGAACGAGCGCGTCGTAGCAGCCTTTCCAGACCTTGCCGAGGTCGGCC
>CAZJXU010000106.1:0-8422 GCA_964550095.1 uncultured Spirochaetales bacterium
TCGGCTACTACCGCCTGGAAGCGGACTTCTTTCCGGCCGTGCTGATCGACAGCGACATCACGGACGGCAGGACCAACCGCACGGGCTTCACCTTCTATGTATCGCGCCAGGTGTACAAGAACACCGACCTCGGCGTGACCCTGTTTTCCGGCGATGCGCTGGAAGACGACGACGCGGTGTACAAAGTCGAGCCCTACCGGAACAACTCGGGAGCAGAGCGCACGCGCATCCAGCTTGACCTGGCGGTCACGTTCTAGAAACGCCTCGCCTTCACACCCCGTGGTACGGGCCGGGCCGGCCGGCGGGGCCCGCCCTGCCACCAAGGAGAGCACCCATGTTGCTGAAAAGCGGAAAGGCCCTGGCCTTCGCGATCGTGCCTGCGCTTGCGCTCGCGCTTCTCGGCCTGGCGCTGCCGGCCCTGGCGCGCGACCAGATCCGCATCGTCGGTTCATCCACGGTGTTTCCCTTCGCCACCGCGGTGGCCGAAGAGTTCGGCCGCTCCACCCGCTTCAAGACGCCCGTGATGGAAAGCACCGGCTCGGGCGGCGGCCTCAAGCTCTTCTGCGCCGGCGTCGGCGAGTCGCACCCCGACATCACCAACGCTTCCCGGCGCATCAAGGCTTCCGAAGTGAAGAACTGCGCCGAAAACGGCGTGACCGAAATCGTCGAAGTCAAGTTCGGCTTCGACGGCATCGTGCTCGCCAACTCGCAAAAGGCGCGACATCGCTTCTCGCTGACCCTGAAGCAGGTGTTCCTGGCGCTGGCCAAGCAGGTGCCGAACGAGAGCGGCGAGCTGGTGGACAACCCGTATCGCACCTGGCGTGAGATCGACCGCTCCCTGCCGGGCGTCAGGATCGAGGTGCTCGGCCCGCCGCCCACTTCCGGCACGCGGGACGCCTTCGTGGAACTCGCCATGGAGGGCGGCGCCAGGGAAATGCCGATGCTGAAAGCGCTGCGCGACGAGGACAAGAACGCCTTCAAAGCGGTCGCGCACGCGATTCGCGAAGACGGCGTCTACGTCGAGGCGGGCGAGAACGACAACCTGATCGTTCAAAAGCTCGAAGCCAATCGAAGCGCGCTCGGCATCTTCGGCTTTTCCTTCCTCGACCAGAACGCCGACATGCTGCAGGGCAGCCTGGTTGGCGGCGTAGCGCCCAGCTTCGAGAACATCTCCGCCGGCAGTTACGGCATCTCGCGCAGCCTGTACTTCTACGTGAAGAAGGCGCACGTGGGCGTGGTGCCGGGCATTCGGGAGTACCTGGGAGAGTTCACCAGCGAGAAGGCCTTCGGCGAAGACGGCTACCTCGCCGAAAAGGGCCTGATCCCCCTGCCGCAGGCAGAGCGCCGCCGGGTCCGCAACGTGTCGAAGAACCTGACGCCGCTTTCGCTTAGCGAGTAGGCACGCGCCGGCGTGGGGCCCGCTCACTTCCAGCTCAGCGCACCGAGGCATTTCTCGTGACCGAACTCGCCGCAATTCTGCTGCTGCTGTTCGTCATCGCCTGCTTCGACCTCGGGCGGCGCCGCGCCCTTTCCTGTTCCGGAGGCGCCGCCCCGGGGCGGCTGCATTCCCGGCCCGTCTATCACGGGCAGTTCGTGGCGCTCTGCACGGGCCTGCCGGCCCTGGCCCTGTTCGTGCTGTGGCTGCTGATCGTTCCGGGCTTTGTCGAAGGCCGCGTGCTGGATGCCGCCAAGCCCGAAACCCTGGCGCTGCCGGAGGAGCGCCTCGAAGCTTTCCTCGGCGATGCGCGCACGCTGGCCGAAGGCGGCACGCTGTTTCGTGACGTTACGCCCGTGCTGCGCGATGCCGCGGCGGAGGTGCAGCGCGCACAGGCGCAAAGCGAACGGGCGCTGGCCTTTTTGCTCGCACTGGCTGTGCTGGGCGGCTTCGCCTTTTCCTACCGGCGCATCCACGAAGGCTTTCGCGCGCGCAGCCGGGTGGAGCGCATGTACCTGGCCATGATTGCGACCTGTTCTGCAGTCGCCGTGCTGGTGACGCTGGGCATCGTGTTTTCCCTGGCGGCGGAGGCGTATCGCTTCTTCCTGAAAGTTCCCCTCGCCGAGTTTCTGTTCGGCCTGCACTGGAGCCCGCAGACCGCCATTCGCGCGGACCAGGTCGGCTCTTCCGGGGCCTTCGGCGCCGTGCCGGTGTTCGCCGGCACCGCCTTGATCACCCTGATCGCCATGCTGGTGGCGGCGCCGGTGGGGTTGTTTTCCGCGATTTACCTTTCCGAATACGCGGGCGCCCGCGTGCATGCCTTCGTGAAACCGGGGCTGGAAATTCTGGCCGGCATTCCCACCGTGGTGTACGGCTTTTTCGCCGCCCTGACCGTGGCGCCGCTGGTGCGCGGCTTCGGCGAAAGCCTGGGCCTGGATGTCGCGTCCGAGAGCGCGCTGGCGGCGGGCGCCGTGATGGGCGTGATGATCATCCCCTTTGTCTCCTCGCTCTCCGACGACGTGATACGGGCGGTTCCCCGCTCGCTGCGCGAGGGCTCGCTGGGGCTCGGCGCCACGCCCTCGGAAACGATTCGCCGCGTGGTGCTGCCCGCGGCCCTGCCGGGCATCGTGGGCGCGCTCCTGCTCGCCGTCTCGCGCGCGATCGGCGAGACCATGATCGTGGTGATGGCCGCGGGCCTGGCCGCCAGGCTCACGGCCAACCCGCTGGACGCGGTCACCACGGTGACGGTGCAGATCGTCACCCTGCTCACCGGCGACCAGGAATTCGACAGCGCCAAAACCCTGGCCGCCTTCGCCCTCGGCATCTCGCTCTTTTTTGTCACGCTGGCGCTCAACGTTCTCGCGCTGAACATCGTGCGCCGTTACCGGGAGCAGTATGAGTAGCGCAAAGGACATGCGCGCCCGGCGCCTCGCCCGCCGTCACCGCAGCGAGCGGATCTTCCGCGCCCTCGGCATGTCCGCCGTGGCCTTCGCGCTCTTTGCGCTGGCGGCGCTGCTCGGCAGCATCGTGTACCGGGGCCTGCCCGCCTTCTTTCAGCACGAGCTCTTGCTGGAAATCCACTTCGATGCCGCAAAGCTCGCGCCGGAGGGCGATCACTCCCCGGAAGCGCTCGCCCGCGCCGACTTCGCCGCGCTGGTGCGCGCCGCACTGTTTGTACACTTTCCGGAAGCGGAAGGGAGCCGCTCTGCGCGCCGGGCGCTGTACCGCCTGGTCAGCAGCGGCGCGCACTTCGAAGTGCGCGATGCGCTGCTGGCAAGTCCCGAGCTTTTGGGCGCGCGCCGCACCTTCTCCCTGCTGCTCTCCGACGACGCCGACCTGTATCTTAAGGGCCACAGCGAGGGCACGGGCCGGCTCACGCAGCAGCAGGCGAACTGGCTCTTGCGTCTTCAGGAAGCAGGCCGCGTTCGAAGCGCCTTCGCGCACCGCTTCTTCAGCGGCGGCGACAGCCGCGAGCCCGAAATGGCCGGCGTGCTGGGCGCCCTGGTCGGCAGCGCCTGGACCCTGCTGGTCACGCTGCTGCTCTCCTTTCCGCTGGGCGTGGCGGCCGCGGTGTACCTGGAAGAGTTCGCTCCGAAAAACCGCATCACCGACCTGATCGAGGTGAACATCAACAACCTGGCCGCGGTGCCCTCCATCGTCTTCGGCCTGCTGGGCCTTTCGCTCTTTCTGAACAGCTTCGGCCTGCCGCGCAGCGCGCCCCTGGTGGGCGGCATGGTGCTGGCGCTGCTGACACTGCCCACCATCATCATCGCAGGCCGCTCGGCGATCCTGGCGGTGTCGCCTGCGATTCGCGAAGCGGCGCTCGGCGTCGGCGCCTCGCGCATGCAGGTGACGCTGCAGCACGTGTTGCCGCAGGCGCTGCCCGGCATTCTGACCGGCTCCATCATCGGCATGGCGCGCGCGCTGGGCGAATCCGCGCCGCTCTTGATGATCGGCATGGTGGCCTTCATCGTCGATGTGCCCGGCGGCCCGCTGGATTCCGCCACCGCCCTCCCGGTGCAGGTATTCATCTGGGCCGACAGCCCGGAGCGCGCCTTCCAGGCCAAGACCTCGGCGGCCATCCTGGTGCTGCTGGTCTTCCTGGTGCTGATGAACCTGGGCGCGGTGCTGATCCGCCAGCGCTTCATCAAGGGTTCCGGCCGGGGATAAAGGCGGTACACTATCGTGAGCATGGACTACATGACCAAGATCACCACGCGCGGGCTGAACGTCTTCTACGGCGCCAAGCAGGCCCTGTTCGATGTCAACCTGGACATCGTGAAGAACCGGGTGACCTCGCTGATCGGCCCTTCGGGCTGCGGCAAATCCACCTACATCCGCTGCCTGAACCGCATGAACGACATCATCGACGGCTGCCGCGTGGAAGGCAAGGTCACGCTCGACGGCGACGACATCTACGGCGATGAAATCGACGTGGTGCAGCTCCGCGCGCGCATCGGCATGGTCTTTCAAAAGCCCAACCCCTTTCCGAAGTCGGTCTATGACAACGTCGCTTACGGACCGCGCATTCACGGCCTGGCCGCAAGCGCCGCCGAACTCGACCGCATCGTCATGAACAGCCTCACGCGGGCCGGCCTGCTCGATGAAGTCAAGGACCGCCTGGCAGACCCGGGCACCAGCCTTTCCGGCGGGCAGCAGCAGCGGCTTTGCATCGCGCGCGCCATTGCCGTCCAGCCCGAAGTGATCCTGATGGACGAACCCTGCTCGGCACTGGACCCGATCGCCACCGCGCGCATCGAGGAGCTGATAGGAGAACTCAGCGAGAACTACACCATCGTGATTGTGACGCACTCCATGCAGCAGGCCTCCCGGGTCAGCCATCGCACCGCTTTCTTTCATCTCGGTGTTGTGGTAGAAGAGGGGGACACCGCACAGGTGTTCACCGACCCGAAGGAAGCGCGCACCCGTGATTACATCACGGGCCGCATTGGATGAAGCGATGACAAGGCCCGTCGATATTCACCTGGACAACCTGCGCGAGCAGATTTTGCGCATGGCCGGTCTTGCGGAGTCCATCGTGGACAAGGCGATCAAGGCGCTCTTCGAGCGGAGCCGGGAGCTCGCCGACGAAGTCCGGCAGGACGACCTGGAGATAGACAAGCTGGATGTCAGCATCGAGCAGACCACGCTGAACGTGCTGGCCACCCAGGCGCCGGTGGCGGACGATCTTCGCGAGGTGATCGCGGTCAAGATGATCTCCACGGACCTGGAGCGGGTGGGCGACCTCGCGCGCAACATCGCCAAGTGTGCGCAGCGCCTGGCGGAACGCCCCGAAGTGCAGCACCCCGCGGAACTGCGCACCCTGGCGAGTTCCGCGCAGCGCATGCTGCGCCGCGCCAACGAGGCCTTCAGCAACCGCGACATCTCCGAGGCGAGGAGCATCCTGGAATTCGACGACGAGGTGGATACCTACGAAGACGAAGTGATCCGCTCGGCGCTGAAACAGATCCGGCGCCACCCGGAAGAAAGCGCCCAGGACGTGGACTTCATCCTGGCGGCCAAGCACCTGGAGCGCATCGCAGACCACGCCGCCAACATCACCGAAGACCTGGTCTTCGCGGTGTCGGGGCGCATCCTCAAGCACGAGGACAAGCTGAACCGCTGAGCGGAGCGGGGCGTGTGCAGTGTGGTTTTTCGGCCCTGAGCGCCGGGACTGCAAGCGACGGCGGCGCGCACGTCTTTCGTCGGTGCGGTGCGCGCGGGCCTGCGTCGTCCAGGACGTTGGGCTGACTGCCGAGCGTCGCCGCCGGGTTGAAGCGCCGGCGCCGCCCCGGGCCGATTGGCCCGTCCGCCCGCCGCGGCTACATCTGCTGGTAGTCGGGCCCTTCGCCGCCCTGCGGCGTCGTCCAGGTAATTATCTGGTAGGGGTCGGCGATGTCGCAGGTCTTGCAGTGCACGCAGTTCTCGTGGTGGATGAACAGCTTCTTTCTGCCGGGCGTTTCCGGGTCGTCCATCATCTCGTACACGGCGGCCGGACAGAAGCTTTCGCAGGGGTTGCCGTATTCCACGCTGCAGATGTCCGAGCAGATGTTCTCGTCGGCCACCACCAGGTGCGAGGGCTGGTCCACCTCGTGCTGGGCGCCGGAAAAGCCCACCAGGTGCTCCTTGGAGAAGGTCAGCACGCCGTCGAATTCGAAGGCCTCCTTCTTGCGCTTGTGCGCGGGCAGCTCGTCGAGCCGGCGTATGGCGCGGTGCCCCGCTTCGAATTCCAGGTTATCGACCAGGCCGCGGCCCCGGGTCAGGAACAGCCGCACCGGCTCGTTCAGCATGAAGAAGGCCAGGCCCTTGGAGAAGGCGCCGTGGAAGTTGCGCGCAAGAAGGTGCTCTTGGTAGGCCCAGCTCTGGCGGTAGCGCTCGCTGTAGTTGCCGAGGGTGAGGGAACTGAAGTCATCGGCGGCGACCGCATCGGCCACGGCCTCGGCCGCCAGCATGCCGGACTTCATGGCCATGTGGACGCCGGCCAGGCGCTCGGCGTTGCAAAAGCCCGCCGCGTCGCCGACGATCAGCGCGCCGTCCATGTACAGCTTGGGCATGGAAGAAAGCCCGCCGATCGGGATGGTCTTGGCGCCGTAGCGCACCAGCTCCGCGCCTTCCAGCAAGTCGCGCATGAAGGGATGGGTCTTCATCTTCTGCGCTTCCAGGTGCGGGTCGTGGAAGGGATTTTCGGCGTCCAGCGCGCACACCATGCCGTAGGAAACCAGGTTGTCGCCCATGTCGTACAGCCACATGCCGCCGAAGTAGTGGGGCAGCTTGCCCGGCAGCATGCCGTGAATCACGCGGCCCGGGACGTGTTTCTCCGAGCGGATGCGCCAGATTTCCTTGATGCCGGTCTCATAGACCTGCGGGTTGGCGCCGTGCAGCTCGAAGCGGTCGATGAGCTGCTTGGTGAGGCTGCCGCGCACGCCTTCGCCGAGCACCGTCACCTTCGCCTTGATGTCCATGCCGGGCTGGAAGGTGGGCTTGGGCTTGCCGTCCTTGTCCACGCCCATGTCGCCGAGCCGCACGCCCGTCACCCGGTTCCCGTCGCTGAGCAACTGGTCGCCGGCAAAGCCCGAGTAGATTTCGATGCCGGCGGCCTCGCACTTCTCCGCCAGCCACTTGGCGACCTTGTTGAGCGACGCCACGTGGTAGCCCTTCTTGACAAAGAAGGGGGGATTGATCGGCAGGCGCAGCGCGTACTTGCCGAGGAACAGGTAGGTCATGTCCTTGTCGCAGACGTACTCGGTGGGGAAGCCCTGCTCCTCGAAGTCGGGCATCAGCTCGCGAATCGCGCGCGGGTTGATCACCGCGCCCGAGAGCATGTGGTCCCCCACCTCGGCGCCCTTTTCGATCACCAGGATGCTGGGCGTCTCCAGGCCGCGCGCTTCGCAGCACTTGACCAGGTGGTAGGCCGAAGCCAGGGTGGCGGGGCCGGCGCCGACATAGAGCACATCGACCTCCATCTCCTCTCGTTCCACGGTCTGCTGCTGCGGCGCGGCGGTGCTCATGCGGGTGCTCCTGGTGTGGATGGGCGCTTTGTGGGCGGGGTGTTGGTGATGGGCGGTCGGGGCGGCCCCGCGCGCCCGTCGCTGCCCTTAACCATAAGGAAGGGCGGCCCCGGCGGCAACGAAGGGCATGTCCAGCGACAAAGCGGTCGCAAGGCTGATCTACCGGCTCGTTACTTCCAGGGCCCCGGCGCTATTCCGGGCGTTTGCGGAAGTACAGCCAGAGCAGCACGCCGCCCGTGCAAAGCCCGATGGCGATCCACTGCGCTGCGGTCATGCCGAGCGCCACTTTCGGGTTCAGGCGCAGTATCTCCACGGCGAAGCGGCCGATGGCGGAGAGCGCCAGGTATTCGCCGAACAGGAAGGGGCTGTGTTTGCGGCGTCGCCACAGCAGCGCGCCCACCAAAATCAGCCACAGCGCTTCGTAGAGCTGGGTCGGGTGAACCGGCACGTGCACGGGCGGCGCGCCCTGCGGGAAGGCGATGCCGATCGGCAGATCGGTCGGCTTGCCGTAGTCGTCACCGACCAGGAAGCAGCCGATGCGCCCGAAGGTCTGGCCGAGGGGAGCGGCCGAGGCGATGCTGTCTGCCACCTTGCGCAGCGGCAGGCGCGAAAGGCGCGCGCCCAGGCTCACCGCGATGATGCCGCCCAGCAGCCCGCCGTACCAGGTGATGCCGTCCCGGCGCAGCAGCAGTTCCAGGAAGGGTCCGGCGCCACGCAGCGTGTTATCGACGGCCCAGTACAACTTGGCGCCGCCCACGCCGCCGATCATGGCGTAGAGCAGCAGGGTGGAGGAGAGTTCCGGGTTCAGGCCCTGTTCATCGAGCCGGCGTCCTACTATCCACCAGGAAACCAGGAAGCCCAGGGCCATCATCACGCCGAAGCTGGTGACGGGCATGCCGAATATTTCGAAGAGAACCGGGTACATGGGGCTCCTGTCCTTTTGTCTCCAGCGGGGGAGGTCGTCGTGTTTCCAGGCGGC
>CAZJXU010000107.1:0-10482 GCA_964550095.1 uncultured Spirochaetales bacterium
CCCCCGCAATCCGCCGGCCCCCCGCCGAATCGAAGGCGTCGCCATGACTCCGGCGGAACTCATGAAGGAGATCGCGGAGGGCAGGCTCCGGCCCGCGTACCTGCTGACGGGCAGCGAAGCGCTGCTGCGCGATGATGCGCTGGCCGCCTTTCACGCCGCGCTCTTTTCCGAACCGGGCGCGGCGGACTTCAACTTCGACCGCCTGGACGGCGAGCGCGCCGAAGCGCGGGATTTGCTGGAGAGCGTGGGCCGCCTGCCGATGCCGGCGGACGCCCGGCGTCTGGTGATTTTGCGAAACCCCGAAGCGCGGCGCGGCGCGGCGAGTCGCGCGCTCTGCGATGCCATCGCCTCGTCCGCGGAAATGCTGCGGGAGCGAAGCGACGCGGTGCTGGTGGTCTGCGCGGACAAGGTGGACCGCCGCCAGGCGTGGGTGAAGGCCTTCCGCGAGCCCGCAGTGCAGGTTGCCTGCGACCCGCCGAAGAGCGTGCGCGAGGTGGCGGCTTTCGTGCGCAAGGAGGCGAAGGCGCAGGGCATCCGCCTGGAAAAGGGCGCCGCGGAGGCCCTGGCCGACGCGGTCGGCCTGCACCTTTTGCCTGCCCGCGTGGAACTGGAGAAGGCGGCCCTGCTGGCCGGCCCGAAAAAGCCGGTCGGCCCTGCGGAGGTGGCGCTGGGCGTCGTGGCGCATGCCGAAGAGTCCGTGTTTGCCCTGACCGATGCCGTCGGCGAGGGGCGCAGCGCCGATGCGCTGGCCGTTTTGCAGGGGCTGCTCGGCGCGGGAACGCCCCCGCCGGTGCTGCTCGGCATGCTGGCCACCCACTTCCGCAAGCTGTGTCGCGCGCGCAGCGGGGCGAAACTCCCGGGCAGCCCCTTTGCCGCGCGCAAGGCGCAGCAGCAGGCGCGCCGTTTCAGCCCGCAGCGGCTGCGCCTCTGCCTGCGCGCCATCCAGGATGCCGACGGCGTGCTGAAGGGGCAGCAGGGCAGCCTGCCGGGTGAACTCTCACTCGAACGCCTGGTGCTGGGCCTGTCGTTATGAGCGGCGCTGCGCCGGGCGCAAAGGAGGGGACGATCAAAGGACGGGTTCGCATTACGGCGCGGGCGGGGAACCGCGGCGACAGGTCGCAATGCAGAGTGACACATGCCTTGCCCTTGCGCCCGGGGCGGCATCGTCTATCCTGTGTGCTCACCGCGGCCCTTCCTTCATGCGCGCCGCGAAACCGCGAGAGGCAAAACCTTGGCAAACCACAAATCGGCTGAAAAACGCGCCCGGCAGGCGCTGGTGCGGCGCGATCGCGCCCGCAAAATCAAGAGCGAGGTGCGGGGCCGGGTCAAGACCCTGCAAAGCGCCATCCAGGCCGGGCTGCCCGAAGAGGCGGCAGCGGCGCTGCGCACGGTGGAAAGCCGCATGCGAAGGGCCGTCAGCAAGGGCGTCATCAAGCGCAATACCGCGTGGCGCAACATCTCGCGCCTGGCCCGGGCGGTGCACGCCCTGGGCGAGCCGAAGCGCTAGCCGCGCCCGCAGGTCTTGCTGAAATGGCCGCCGCCGTCACCCAGGGTCGGAGCGGCGGGCGGCCTGCCACGGGGAATCCACGCTGACACAAAGCCACCACGCCGTCGGTCTCGATACACTGATCTTTGATGACAACGATCACATCAGAGTGCTGTACGGGCCGCTCGAAAAGCACCTGCGCATCCTGGAGCAGGAATTCGGCGTGCAGGTGCGCACGCGCGGCAACCACCTGAAGCTGATCGGCAGCGCGCAGCAGATCCGGCTGGGGCGCCGGGTGCTGGAGGAACTGTCCGCCCTGGTGCGCCAGCGCGAAGCGCAGGGCCGGGGGATTGCAGCCGACGATGTGCGCGCCGCCATCAGCGCCATGCAGCGGGAGCCGCAGCGCAAGCTCTCCGAAGCCTACCTGGAAGTGCTGCCCGGCAATGGCCCGGGCCGCCGCTCCATTTCCGTCAAGACCCTGGCGCAGCGACGTTACTACGACCTGGTCAAAAAGTGCGACCTGGTGCTGGCGGTGGGCGCTGCGGGCGCCGGCAAAACCTACCTGGCCGTGGCGATGGCGCTGGCGGCCCTGGAGCGCGGCGAGGTGTCGCGGGTGATTTTGACGCGCCCGGTGGTGGAGGCGGGTGAAAGGCTGGGCTTTTTGCCGGGCGATATCAAGAACAAAGTCGATCCTTACCTGCGCCCGCTTTACGATGCGCTTTACGAAATGCGCGGCAACGGCCGGGTGCAGCAGCTTGTGGAAGACGGCGCCATCGAGCTGGCCCCCCTGGCCTACATGCGCGGCCGCACCCTGAATGCATCCTTTGTGATACTCGACGAAGCTCAGAACACCACGCCTGAACAGATGAAGATGTTCCTGACCCGCCTCGGCTACAATTCCCGGGCGGTGGTGACCGGCGACATCACCCAGGTGGATTTGCCCCGCGGCAAGGAGAACGGCTTCAGCGATGCGCTCCGTGTGCTGGAAGGCGTGGCCGGCATCGGCGTGATGCGCTTTACGCCGCAGGATGCAGTGCGACACCGTCTGGTGCAGTCCATCATCAACGCCTACGAAAAGCGGGGGCCGGAAGGGCTGCCCGGCAAGCCGGAAGGGCAGGGTGAAGGCGCCGCCGAAGGCGCTCCGGATGCCGCGGACGAAAGCGCCGAACCGCTTTCGCCGACGCCTTCTGCTTCGTCCGCATCGCCGGACTCCGCGGCGGTCGAAACCCGTTCGTCCGAAGGGCAGCCCGGCGATCCCGAGGGCCCGGGCGAAGGCGGCGTGCGCGCATGACGGTCCGCATCAGCGCGCCTCCCGAAGGCGCGCCGCCCTTTGACGCGGTGCGCTTTGAAGCGCGTGCGCGTGCGGTGCTATCCGCCGCCGACGCATCCGATTCGGAGCTCTCGGTGGCGCTGGTGGACGACGCGGCGATGACGCGCATCAACGCCGCCTGGCGCGGCCATGAGAGCGTCACCGACGTGCTGGCCTTTTCGCTGGCGACGGGCGAGCACACCGAATTCCGGGGCGAACTGCTGGGCGACGTGGTAATTGCGCCGATGGTGGCCGCGAGGCAGGCAATTGAGCTCGGCCACTCCCTGGACGAAGAGATGCTGCGGCTTTTGATACACGGCGTTTTGCACCTTCTGGGCCACGACCACGTGCAGGAAGAGGAGGCCCGCGTGATGCAGGCCCGCGAGCGCGAAATACGGCAAGCTGTGCGCGAATGAAAGCGACAACCCGCTCGCGCGTCTGGGCCGGACTTTTGTACCTGCCCGTTACCTGGCTGTGCTTTCCCCAGTTGATTGCGGGACGGCCTTTCGACGCCGGCCTGCTCCTGGCCTGGCTTTCCCCCTTGCTGCTGCTGCTCGCGCTGCGCGGCCTCACCTGGCGCTTCGCACTCAGCCGCGCCTTTGTGCTGGGTTGGCTCAGCCAGGCGGCGCTCCTTTACTGGATCTACGTGGTCACGGTGGAGTACGGTCGCGCGCCGCCCTGGCTGGGCCTGCTCGCGCCCTTCGCCACGGCCCTGTACGGCGCGCTGTTCTTCGCGCTGTTCGGCGCTTTCTCGCGCCTGCTTTTGCGCCTCGGCTTTGCTGCGCGTGCGCCGGCGCTCGCCGCGCTCTTTGTTGCATTGGAGCACGCGCGTTCCTTCGTGTTCGGCGGCTTTCCGCTGCACCTGCTGGGCTACGCCCAGCACGAAAACCCGCTGCTGATGGGGCTCGCCCCGTACACGGGCGTGTACGGGCTTTCCTTTGCCGTGTTCCTGCCGGCGTCGCTGCTTTACTGTGCTTTTGATTCCGATGGCGCCGGCGCAGCAAAAGCCAGGGCTGCGCGAAAATCCTCCTCCGCTGCGCGTGTCGCATGGCTGCGTCCGGTTGTCGCCGCGTTCCTCGCGTTTTGCCTTGTTCACGCACTCGGCTTTGCACTGCCAACGCCCCGCGTTTCGGGCGAGCGGCTGCGCGTGGCGGCTTTGCAGGGCAACGTGCAGCAGGGCGTGAAGTGGGATCCGCAGTGGGCGGAGCGCATTCTCACGGGCTACGAAGCGCTCGCGCGGGAAGCCGCTTCGCGCGGCGCGAAGCTGATCGTCTGGCCCGAGGCCGCCGCGCCCGGCTCGCTGGAAAACATCCGGCTGCGCGTGCGCTTCGCCCGGCTCGCCCACGAAACCGGGGCGCACCTGCTGGTGGGCGCCACGGCAGTGGAGGCGGACGCTTCGGATCCGTCCGCCCCCTACCTGGTGTACGACAGCGCCTACCTGTTCACGCCGGCGGGCGCCGTGCAGGGCCGTTACGACAAGGCCAAGCTGGTCCCCTTCGGCGAGTATCTGCCGCTGCGGGATTATTTGGGCCCGTGGCTCACGCCCCTGGCGCGGGGCATCGCAGGCCAGGACCTCTCCGCAGGCAGCGGGCCGCGCGCCCTGGCGGCGCCCGGTCTTGCGCCCGGCGCAGAGATCGCCGCGCCCGGAACGGGGGCGGACCAGCCCGGGCGGGAGGCGGCGCTCCGCCTGGCCGCGCCGATTTGCTATGAACTGTTTTTCCCGGACATCGTGCGCCGCATGTCGAAGGGCGGCGCCCGCCTGCTGCTGGGCATCACCAACGACGCCTGGTATGGGCGCAGCGCCGCTTCGTACCAGTTCCTGGCGATGGCGGCGCTGCGCGCGGCGGAAAACGGCGTGTGGCTGGTGCGGGTTGCCGGCACCGGCGTCTCCGCGCTGATTGACGAGCGGGGCGTCGTGCGGGAGATGAGCGGGCTCTTCGAGCGCGAGGTACTGGTGTTCGATGCGCCACTCGCCGGGGCCGAGCGCGCGCCTACCTTGTACGCGCGGCGCGGAAACTGGTTCGCGGCGCTGTGCTGGTGGACGGCGCTGCTGCTTGGCGTCCGGGCATACCGGAGGCGTCCGGATGCGTGGTGGCGCGCGGGAGACATACGATGAACGACAAAAAAACGACGACATCAACGAGCGGGCCCGGGGCCTTTGAAGCCGGGGCCGGCGCCGGGCCGGCTGCAAAGCCGCTGAGCCCGGGCGAGCTCGCCGTGCGCTTCGCGGCGCTGGAGAAGGGTCTGCGCGAACTCCGGGGGCATCTTTGACGAGGCCGGGCTCGCCAAGACGCTGGCGGAACTCGACGAGCAGGCATTGAAACCGGATCTCTGGAGCGACCCCGCGCGCGCAGAGCGGGTGCTGCGCGAGAAGCGCCGCCTGGAGCGCGAGCTGGCGATATGGAAAACGCTGGACTCGCAGATCTCGGACGCCGGGGTGCTGCTGGAACTCGCTGTGGAAGAGGGCGCGCCGCCTGCCGCGCTGGCCGAGGCCGCCGATGAAATTGCAGCGGCGGAGCGCGAGCTGGAAGGCGTGGAACTCGCGCGCATGCTCTCCGGCGAGCACGATGCGGACAACGTGATCCTCACCATCAAGCCCGGCGCGGGCGGAACCGATTCTGCAGACTGGAGCGAGATGCTGATGCGCATGTATGCGCGCTGGGCCGAGGCGCGGGGCTACCGGGTTCTCATCACCAATCTGCAGGAAGCGGAAGAGGCCGGCGTGCGTAACGCAACTCTGGTGATTTCCGGCGATATGCCTTACGGCTACCTGAAGGGGGAGCACGGCGTGCATCGCCTGGTGCGCATTTCGCCCTTCGACGCCTCGGCGCGCCGCCATACCTCTTTCGCCAATGTGGAGGTCTTCCCCGAGATCGACGATTCCATCGAGGTGGAAATCGACGACAGCGAGCTGCGCATCGATACCTACCGGGCCAGCGGCGCGGGCGGCCAGCACGTCAACAAGACCGATTCGGCGGTGCGCATGACGCACCTGCCCACCGGCATCGTGGTGCAGTGTCAGAACGAGCGCTCGCAGCACAAGAACAAGGCGCAGGCGCGCAAGGAGCTGCGCTCGCGCCTGTATGATTTGGAACGCCGCGAAAAGGAAAAGCAGCGCGCGCAGCTCGCCGGCGAAAAGCGGGCCATCGACTTCGGCAGCCAGATGCGCTCTTATACTTTGCACCCCGAAAAGCGGGTGAAGGACCACGTCACCGGCTGCGAGGTGGGCGATGCGCAGCGCGTGCTGGACGGCGACATCGACCCCTTCATTCGGGCCTCGCTGCTGAGCAGGGTCGCCTCTGTCGCGCGCCCGGAGCCGGGCGCGTGAGCGAACAGGAACGTCGCACGCGCGTAGCGCGCCTCTCTGCTTTGCGCGAGGCGGGGGTGGAAGCCTACCCGGCGCGCACAGGGCCTTTCGACGAAATCGCCGCGCTGCGCAGCGCGCATGACGCCAAGGATGCGACCTGCCTCGAGGCGGAGGCGAACCGCGCCGCCGTGGTGGGCCGCGTCAAGTCGCACCGCTCCTTCGGCAAGCTGGTCTTTTTCACCCTGGTGCAAAACGGCGCGAACTTGCAGGTCAGCGCGCGCGCGGCGGACGCCGGCGAGGCGGCCTTTGCCTTCGCCCGCGAGGTGGAAGTGGCGGACTTCGTGCGCGTGGAAGGCGTGATGTGGCGCACGAAGAAGGGCGAGCTCACCCTCGCCATGCAGGCAGGCGAGCTGCTGGCTAAAGCGCTGCGCCCGCTGCCCGAAAAGTGGCACGGTTTGAAGGACACCGAGCTGCGTTACCGGCGGCGCTACCTGGACCTGCTCGCCAACGAGCGCACGCGCGAAATCGCGCTGCTGCGCAGCCGCGTGGTCAGCGCACTGCGCGCCTTCCTGGACGGGCGCGGCTTCCTGGAAGTGGAGACCCCGGTGCTGCAGCCGCTCTACGGCGGCGCCGCGGCGCGGCCTTTCACCACCCACCACGAGGTGTATGACGAACAACTCTTCTTGCGCATTTCGGACGAGCTGTATTTGAAGCGGCTTTTGATCGGCGGCATCGACCGCGTTTACGAGATTGCGCACAACTTCCGCAACGAAGGCATCTCCCACAAGCACAGCCCCGAGTTCACCATGCTCGAGTGCTATGCAGCCTACGGCGATTACGAAACCATGATGGCGCTGGTGCAGGGCATGGTGCAGGAGGTCGCACAGCAGGCGCTCTCCGGCCTGCGCATCGAGGCGCGCATCGATGAGAACGGGGAGCAGGGCGGCATCGAACTCGGCGGCGACTGGCGGCGTCTCACCATGCAGCAGGCATTGCTGGATGCCGTGGGCGTGGACATTCTCGAGGCCGACGACCTCCCCAAACTGCGCGCCGCGCTGCGTGCGAACGGCGTCGATGCGCCGGATGCGCCGAAGGCGCCGAGCTGGGCGCGGCTGGTGGACGAGCTGTTCAGCGAACACGTGGAGCCCGGTTTGCAAAACCCGACATTTATTACGCACCACCCGCTGGCGCTTTCGCCGCTCGCCAAGCAGTGCCCGGAAGACCCGCGCCTTGCAGAACGCTTCGAGCTCTTTATCGGCGGCATGGAGCTGGCGAACGCCTTCAGCGAACTCAACGACCCCTTCGAGCAGCGCGCGCGCTTCGAAGCCGAGCGCGCCATGCACAGGGAAGGCGACGAAGAAAGCCACCCGATGGACGAGGATTTTCTGGTCGCCCTGGAGCACGGCATGCCGCCTGCAGGCGGCCTCGGGGTGGGCATCGACCGCCTGGTGCGCCTGCTCGCCGGCGCGCCGAACCTGCGCGAGGTGATTCTCTTTCCGCACCTGCGCCGGGAGGAGGCGTGAGCGTTTTTGGCGCCGCCGTGTCCGGAGCGGCCGGGGCGTTCGTGTTTGGGGCGATCAGCGCGTTCGTATCCGGAGCGGGCGGCGCGACCGGTGCGACAGTGTTCGCTGCGGCCCGGGCTTCCGGCGCGTCCGGCGCCGATGCATCCGGGCCCTATCTTTCCGATGCGGCTTTCGCGCCCTTTTCCGGCCTGGCCGATCTGCTCTCCGCTGCGGGCGGCGCTGCGGCGCTGAGCTTCATCGTGGCCATCGCGCTCTGCATCCTGGCTCTGGCGACGCTATTCGCCGGCAGCGCGGTGGTGGTGCTGGAACGCTTCGCGCGCAGCGCCCGGCGCCCGGCCTGCGTGCTGTGGGTGAACCTGTGCTGGTCGCTGCTGATCGGCGCGCTGGCGCTGGACCGCGAGTTCGTGGAGAGCCTCGGCGTGGAGTGGCCGGGCGCCCTGCGGGCCTTCGGAGCCTTCGCGGCAGGCGCCTTGCTGCTTTCCCTCCCGGCGCAGGGTCTGGTGCTGTTGATGCTCCGCTTCGTTCCCGCCCGCCGGCTGGCATGGGCGGGCGCGGCCTTGCCCGGCGCCGCCTACGGGCTCAGCGCGGGGGGGCTCGGCGGCCCGGCCTACATCCTGTTGCCGGCGCTGACCGCCGCGCTCACCTGGCTGATCTTCTTTGTGCGCCGCCGCCGCGCAGGCGCGGATGCGCCCGGCATGGACGAACAACTGGCGGGCGTGCTCACATCCACGTTGATTGCGTGCGCACTGCTCACCGCCTTTGCGCCTTTTCCCGAAGGTTTTTTGCCGAGCCTCGGCATTTTGCTCGCCGCGGTCTTTGCCTTCGTGGTGCTGCCGGGTTTTCTGCCGCTCGCCGCCGCGGGTTTTCTTTCGAGCCGGGGCGGGGCCGAGTGGTTCATCGCGCGTCGCTACCTGTTCGCCCGCCGGCGCCAGACTTTCATCTCGCTGATCACAGGCATCTGCATCGCCGGCGTGGCCACCGGCGTGTGGCTGATCATCGTGGTGCTCTCGGTGATGAACGGCTTCGAACGCACCTGGCGCGATGAGATCATCGGCAACCGCGCCCACCTGAACGTGTTCGGCGTGCGCGGCGCGATGGCCGATTACCCCACGCTGATCGAGACCATCGAGGGCGTGCCCGAAGTGACGGCGGCCTCGCCCTACCTGGACGTGGACGGCATGCTGCGCGGCTCGGGCGGCACGGTGCTGGGCGTGCGCCTGCGCGGCATCGACCCGGAGCGCGCGGTGCGGGTAACGGATTTGAAGAACGACCTGATGCCCGGCAGCGAAGGCGCCCTGCAGCAGTTGGAACCGGACGCCGCCGGCGTGCCCGGCATCGTGATCGGCAGCCGCCTGGCAAAGGACAGCGGCGCGCAGGTGGGCGACACCCTCACCCTGATCTCTCCTTTCGGGGGGCCGCCCACGCCGCTCGGGCCGGCGCCGCGCCTGCACCGCTTCCGATTGGTGGGAACCTTCCAGTCGAGCTTCTTCCAGTACGACAAAATTTTCACCTACACCTCGCTGGCGGGCGCCCAGGGCTTTTTGCGGGTGGGCGACGTGGTGAACGGCATCGAAGTGCGCACCACGGACTACTACCGCTCGCGCCGCACGGCGATGTTGCTCGAACAGGAACTCGGCGCCGATTACTACGCCCTCGACTGGAAAGAACTCTTTCCCACCTTCTTCCAGGCGCTCAAAACCGAGCGCGTGATGATGTTCGTTTTGCTGACCATGATCATGGTGGTGGCGGCCTTCGCCATCGTGGTGACCCTGATGATGATGATCATGGAAAAGTCCAGCGACATCGCGATTTTGAAAGCGATGGGGGCGAGCGATGCGTCGGTGGAGCGCATCTTCGCCATCGAGGGCGTGCTGATCGGCCTGTGTGGAACCCTGGCCGGCGTGGTGTCCGGGGTGGCGGTGACCACCCGCCTCGACTGGGTGCAGCGGCAAATCGAAAACCTGACCGGCGTCGATACCCTGCCCGCATCGATTTACCAGTTCGCCCAGTTGCCCTGGCACATCAGCACATCGCAACTCGTGCTGGTCTCCGCCATCGCCATGGTGCTGGCGCTGGGCGCCACCCTGTTGCCGAGCCGCCACGGGGCCGGCATCGCACCCGCCGAGGCGCTGCGTTATGAGTGAGGCGCCGCCGCAGGTTTTGCTGGAGGCCGAAGGGCTGGGACGCGAGTTCCACGCAGGCAGCGGCGAGATCGTGGTGCTGCGCGATCTCGACTTCACGCTGCGCGCGGGGGAATGCGTTGCGGTGCTCGGCCAGTCCGGCGCGGGCAAGTCAACCCTGCTGCACCTGTTCGGTGCCCTGGACCGGCCGAGCCGTGGCGTGGTGCGCTTTGGCGGCGAAGATGTTTTCAGCAAACCGCCCGAGGCGCTGGCGCATTTTCGCAACACCCGGCTGGGCTTTGTGTTTCAGTTCCACCACCTGCTGCCCGAGTTCTCAGCGGAAGAAAACGTGATGATGCCCGGCCTGCTGGGCGGCGGGAGCTTCGATGCGCTGCGCGTGAGGGCGCGCGCCATCCTCGAGGAAGTGGGCCTTTCCGGGCGCCTGGAACACCCTGTTGGCAAGCTCTCGGGAGGCGAGCGGCAGCGGGTGGCCGTGGCCCGGGCGCTGCTGCTCTCGCCGCCGCTTTTGCTGGCCGACGAGCCCACCGGAAACCTGGACCAGGAAAACGGCGCCCGGGTGGGAGAGCTGCTGCTGGAACAGAGCCGGGCCAAGGGAGCGGCCCTGGTGATTGCAACCCACAACCTCGAGCTGGCCCGGCGCATGGAGCGCATCCTGGTGCTGCGGGACGGCCGCCTGCACCCGCATTCGTAAAGACAGGGGGGCGGGGCCGCGGGGA
>CAZJXU010000108.1:0-2576 GCA_964550095.1 uncultured Spirochaetales bacterium
CGCCCGCTTTCGCGATGCCCGGTCGGCCCAGTCCACGGGGCCCGCCGGCTCATCCGGTTCCGCCCGGCCTGCCCAGTCCACCAATCGTCAGGCAGACCGGCAAACCGGCAGCGCCGCTGACTCTGGACGCACGCGGAACGAACGCACGCGCACGCGGGACGCCCGCGAACGCGCCGCTTCGTCTTCTCGGGCGCCGCTGCACGCCGCGCTCTACGTGGAAGGCGCCGCGGACCGCGCCATCCTGCAGGGCTGGGCGCGCTGCGTTTCGCCGCAACTGGAGCGCAAGCTGCGCGAGGTCACGGTCATCATGGGCGGTCGGCGGCCGGAGCGCGCCCGGCATCACCTGGCGCAGCTTCGCAGTCACACGCCCGATGCGCGCGGGCTGTGCGTGCTCGACCGCGATACGGAACCGGAACCGGCGCCCACCAACGCAAACACCAACGCCAACACCGGCGCCAATACCGGCGCCAATACCAACGCCAAAACCAACGCAAACCCCGACGCCGGCGCCAACACCAACACCGACGTAAACACTTACGAAGGGCTGGAAATCTACACCTGGAGTCGCCGCCACATCGAGAGCTACCTGCTGGTTCCCGGCGCCGTCTTGCGCGCGCTGCGCGGACGCATGCGCGACCCGGGCCGTTTGCAACGCGAACTCGCCGAACACCTGCCGGTGCCCGGCGACGACGCGGCCTTTCGCACCCTGGACGCCAAGCGCCTGCTGGGCCCGCAAGGCCCCCTGGCCCTGTGCGTCGGCAAAACGCCCCCGCTGGGCCGCATCGCACGCGCCATGCGCCGGGAAGAATTTCACCCGGACATCGAAGCGCTGATGGAGCGCCTGGCCCGCCTGCTGCGCCAGCCGCTGCCGAGGCGCCCCGTGGTGTCCCTGCGCATGCCCGAAAGGCGCTGAAAAGGGCCGGGAAAAACGACGCTGAAAGGGGCCGAAAAAGCGTTCCGCCAAGCCGCTGAAAGCCCCCGAAACCGGCCACCCCGCCACCACCCGCACCACCAGAGTCCGGGTGTCGTGTCCCTGCGCATGCCCGAGAGGCGCTGAAAACCCGCACGGAAAAAGCCCGCCGAGAGCCCGGCGAAAGCCGCCGAAGCGCCGTCGCCGGAAACCCCGAAAAGCCCGCCCAAAGCCCGCCGAAAACCGCCGAAAGGCGCAGAAAACCACCGAAAGGCCCTGAAAAGGCCGTACGCGGCCCCCACGGGGGAAATGAAAAAGCCGGCGACCTGCTATAATGCGGGCATCTCCCAGCGGACACCCCCCTGGAAGCGCAAGCGGGAGGATGCTCATGGCCGGCCGAAAAAACAACTACCCCACCGACGAAGTCGAGGACTTCGGCGAAGAGGCGTATTTCGACAAGGGCGAAAAACCGCGCTCTTTCGATACCGAACTGCTGCAGGAGCCCGTCGCCACGCTGCGCATGCGCAAGCCCCTGGTGTTCGCGCCGGGCGCCACGGTGCGCGAGGCCATGCGCGCCATGCAGGCGGAGCACCGGGGCGCCATCCTGATCACGGAAGACGGCGAGTTCACCACGCCGCTGGTCGGCATTTTCACCGAGCGCGATGTGCTCTACAAAATCGTGGACGGCGGCCGCGACCCGGCCGCCATCGCACTGTCCGAGGTGATGACCAAGGAGCCCGAGTCGCTCAAGGAAGATCAAACGGTGGCGGAGGCGCTCGAGCTGATGAGCGTCGGCGGCTTCCGCCACGTCCCGGTCATCGACGCCAACCACTGCCCTGTCTTCATGGTGTCGGTGCAGGGAGTGACGATGTTCCTGGTGAGCGCCTTCTCGCGCGAAATCCTGAACCAGGGGGGCGACCGCACCCAGGCCCGGGAAGGCGCCTGAGCCGGAGGCGCTCCGAAGGCCCGGCGCCCTTGCAAACCTCCGCGACTGCTCCGGAAGCCGGGAAACTCCGGAACGTCGCTCCGGCAACAACCCGAAGGCCCGCGCCCTTGCAATCCCCCGCGTTCTTGAAACCTTCTGCCCCGGCGCTCGCCAGAAAAACTACGGCAACACCCCAGGCGCCGCCCCGGCAACATCCCGAAGCGCGCCCCTTCAAAGTTCAAAGGCAAACGTGATGCGGGTGCTGGCCCTGGATTTCGACGGTGTGCTCTTTGACAGCGCCGCCGAGGCTTTCGTGGTCGCGCTGCGCGCCTACCGAAAAGAGTTCCCCGCATCCCGCTTCGCTGCAAGCAGCGAACAGGACGCGCAGCTCTACGCGGGCTTTCTCGAGTTGATGGCGCTCGGCAACCGCGCGGAAGACTACGCCGCCGCGCTGCACGCACTCGAGCACGGCATCACGGTCGAAAGCCAGGCCGCTTACGACGCGCTGTACAAAAAGCTGCCGCGCGAGCGGCTGCGCGCATTTCACAAGCGCTTCTACCGGGTGCGCCATGCATTCGCTTCAGAGGACCCGGACGCCTGGTTCGCCGCCACCAGTCCCTACCCGGGCATCCTGCCGCTGCTGCGCAAGTACGCAAACGAGGTCCGCCTGGCGCTGGCCACCGCCAAGGACAGGCGCTCGGTCCGTTACCTGCTGCAGCGCGCCGGCGCTTCCGATCTCTT
>CAZJXU010000109.1:0-2074 GCA_964550095.1 uncultured Spirochaetales bacterium
GGGCGCAAGATCGCGCGGGCTGCTGACGCGGTAGCGACGCTGCGGCCCTTCCTGGGCGATGCGTTCAACGATGGCCATGCTGTGTTCCTCTCCCGGCGCCCGCCCGGCGGAATGATGCGCTTTTCCAAGAAGGTGCACCTGGTGTACAAGCCGCTGGGCGTGGTGGGCCTGATAACGCCGTGGAACGGCCCGCTGGTGCTGGCGGCCAACCCGCTGGCGCAGGCGCTAATGGCCGGCAACGCCGTGGTGCACAAACCGAGCGAAGTGACGCCCCTTTCTGCACTGCTGCTGAAAGAACTGACCGACGCCGCCGGCTTCCCGGAAAACCTGTACCAGGTGGTGCAGGGCGACGGCGAAACCGGCGCCGCGCTGGTGGATGCCGGCGTGGACAAAATCTCCTTCACCGGCAGCGTCGCAACCGGGCGCAAGGTGGGCGAAGCCTGCGGGCGCAACCTGACGCCGGTTACCCTGGAACTGGGCGGCAAGGACGCCATGATCGTATGCCGGGATGCCGACCTGGAACTGGCCGCTGAAGGCGCGGTGCGCGGCGCCTGCTGGAACAGCGGCCACTACTGCTGCAGTACAGAGCGGGTGTACGTGCCCGAGGCCGTTTACGAGCCCTTCGTGGAGAAGGTGGTGGAAAAGACCCGGGCGCTGACCCAGGACGACAAGGAAGAATGCGACGTCGGGGCGATCTTCTGGGACCGGCAGATGGACATCATCGAAAGCCACGTGGAAGATGCCCGAAAGCGCGGCGCGCGCGTGCTGCTGGGCGGCGCGCGCAACACGAAACTGCGCGGCTACTACTACCAGCCCACCGTGATTGTGGATGTGGACCACGACATGGACCTGATGCGGCGCGAAACCTTCGGCCCGATTGTGGCCATACAGAAGGTGAAGGACGAAGAAGAAGCGCTGCAGCACGCCAACGATTCGGACTACGGGCTAAGCGGCAATGTGTGGACCCAGGACCTCTCGCGCGGCGTTGCGCTTGCCGAACGCATGGAAACCGGCAGCGTGTGCGTGAACGACATGGCCATAAGCTATGGCATAACAGAAGCGCCCTTCGGCGGCGTGAAAGCCAGCGGCGTCGGCCAGGTGAACGGCGAAATTGGCATCCGGGGCTACTGCCACCCGCACCCCGTAGTCGTCGGCCGCGCCCGAAAAGCACAGGGCGGCTACCCCTACACCGACGGAAGCGCCGAGGGCATGCAGAAGTTCATCCGCCTGGCCTTCGGCAACCGGTTCCTGAGGCGGTTTCTGGTTTGAGGGCGGGGGAGTTGGGGTGTGTGCCGCCGCCCGTTGTGTCCGGGGGGTGTGCGGATTTGTGCGGTGCTGCGATGCTTGCCGAGGCAGCGTGATGCGCTTGTGCGGCTGACAAGCGTGGTTTCGTGGTGTGAGTGGGTGCGGGTGTGGTGGTGCGGCGGGTTTTCGGAGCGGGACGGATTCAGTCTTCTGATTCGTCCTCGGAGACGTACATCTCCTTTTCCAGCTTCTCCACCCACTCTTCCCAGAGATCGCCCACTGTTTGATCCCCATACTTCCAGCGATCACCGACGCTGTTCGGTTTATCTTCTCCACTCACCTTGCGAGTCGCCCGAGTCAAATACGTTTCCTCTCCTTGAAACAGAATCTTTCTGTCATTGATAACCTCTGCGGTTATCCCGTTGTCTCCCTCGTACACCAGTGTTGCGCCGGCGGGTATGCCCATCTTTATAAAGTGGAAATCGGGCCGCCTCTTTCTGCGAAGCTTCTTTGCCGCTTCCTGCTCTCCGGGCGGCAGCCCGCCCTGAATCTCCTCGCTGACGGCGGGGGTGACATCTTCGCCGTCGAGAAGCTCCAGAATCGCACACGCCTGGTCCGGATCGATCTTGAAAAACTCTCGACCGGGATTCAGTCGGCTGTTGCGAAATGCCTGGTGCAACTTCCTTTCAACCCGGCCTGCGTCCCCGACGCGAACCGCCATCTCGCAATCGAAAGGCACAGGCACACCCGTCGAGTAAAGCGACTTCATGCGCTCCTCGGGGTCAGTTGCCGACGTCTTCCCGATCTTCACCAGGCCGGGCATGGCGGC
>CAZJXU010000110.1:0-7107 GCA_964550095.1 uncultured Spirochaetales bacterium
CCCTACAATCTCACTCATGCCCGATACCCGACCCGGCCCGCTGGCCAACGTCCGAGTGGTCGACCTCACCGACGACCGCGCAGTCTACGCGGGCAAGCTGCTTGGCGATCTCGGCGCGGAGGTGATCCGGGTCGAGCCGCCGGAAGGCGCCAAGTCGCGTCGCTTGCCGCCCTTTCACGGCGAGAACAGCCTGTACTTCTCCTTTCGCAATGCCGGCAAGCTGGGCGTTTGCCTGGACATCGAGCTGCCGGACGGCCGCGATCAATTTCACCGCATGCTCGCGGGCGCCGACGTGCTGGTCGAGAGTTTTGCGCCCGGCTACATGGAATCGCTCGGGCTCGGTCCAGGCGCCCTGCTGGAGCGTTATCCCGGCCTGGTGATAACGTCATTCAGCCCCTTCGGTTCCTTCGGCCCCTTTAAAAGCTGGGAAGCCACGGACACCGTGCTCGAGGCGATGGGCGGCATGATGTTCAAGGCGGGCGCGGCAGACAAGCCGCCGCTCGCGCCGCCCGGCCCTTTCGCACACGATGTCGCGTCCGTCACCGCGTGCTACGCGACGCTGCTCGCGCTCTACCAGCGCCTCGCGCACGGCGCGGGCCAGTGGATCGACTTTTCCGCCCTGCTGGGCATCGCCCAGACTACAGACTGGTCGTACAGCAACGCGAGCATCAGCCGCGCCGCCGGCGCGCCCTACCCCGAAGTGCGCAGCGGCTCGGGTCCCGCCTACAAACTCTACAAGTGCCGGGGCGGCTACGTGCGGCTGGTCATCCTCTCGAAGCGCCAGTGGCGGGCGATGTGGGAATGGCTCGGCCGCCCGGAGGAATTTGCCGACGAATACTGGGACCAGTTCATCAACCGCCTGATCAACGCCGACGTGCTCAACGCGCGCTTCGAAGAATTCTTTGCCGACATGGACGTGGAGCAGCTCTCCATCGAAGCGCAGCGGCGCGGCATTGTGTGCACGCCCGTGCTCGACCCGCGGCAGGTACTGGAGAACGTGCACCTGCGTTCGCGCGGAACCTTCACGGATATGCCCGCCGCCCCGGGCGTCTCGGGGCCGTTCCCTTCCGGCTTCATGGAAGTGGACGGCGCGCGCCAGGGGCCTTCGCTTCCGGCGCCCGAGCAGGGTCAGCACGACGAGTTCGTCTTTGCGGATCTCGACCTGGTGAAGCGCAACGCCTCCGTGCCGCCGCAACGGGCGGCGGGCAATGCGCACCTGCCGCTGGCCGGCCTGCACGTGCTCGACTTCGGCCTGGGCGGGGTGGGCGTGGAGTGTGCACGCCTGCTCGGCGATTACGGCGCCACCGTGATCAAGGTCGAATCGCGCGAATACCCGGATTTCATTCGCGTCATCACCGGCAGCGAAATGTCCACTTCCTTCGCCAGCTCGAGTCGCGGCAAGCGCAGCTTCGGCATCAACCTGAAACGGCCCGAGAGCCGGGAGCTGATGTACAAGCTGGTGAAGTGGGCGGACGTTTTGGTCGAAAACAACGCCACCGGCGTCATGGAAAACCTGGGCGTCGGTTACGAGACGCTGAACAAAATCAACCCGGAGCTGGTGATGGTGTCTTCGCAACTGCTCGGCGCGCGCGGCGAGTGGGCGAACTGGATCGGCTACGGCCCTTCGACGCAGCCGATCGGCGGCCTGGTGCACCTGTGGGACTACGAAGCGGGGCAGGCGGACGAAACCCCCGCCGGCTCGACTTCCATCTTTCCCGACCACGCTGCAGGTCGCATCTGCGCGGTGGGCGCCCTGGCCGCGCTGTATCGGCGCCACAAAACCGGCGCCGGCGCGCACGTGGAAGTGGCGCAGGTCGAAACCGTCACCGGCATGCTGGGTGACTTGTTGTGGAAAGCCGGGCTCGAACCGGGCAGCGTGCGCCCGCGCGGAAACCGCAGCGAACGCGGCGCCCCCTTCGGCGCCTATCCTTGCGCCGGCGAAGACCAGTGGTGCGTCATCACGGTGCGCGACGACAGCGACTGGCGCGCCCTTTGCAGCGCGCTCGGCGACCCCGAGTGGGCGAAGAACCCGGCCTACGGTTTCGCCGCGGACCGCTTTCTCGCGCACGATGCAATCGACGAAGCGCTGAGCGCGTGGACGCGCGAGCACGACAAGTACGAAGTGGCCCGGCGCCTGCAGGCGAAAGGCGTCCCCTGCGGCCCGGTGCTCACCGGCGGCGGCCAGCACGAGGATCCGCAATTCCTCGCCTGGGAATACGGCCGCACCATCACGCAACCCGAGCTCATGATTCCCTTCCAGGTCGAAGGCCCCTGCTTTCGCGCCAGCGCCATGCCCGAGCCCGGGCCGGACGCCGAGCGTGCGCCCGCGCTCGGCGAGCACACCCGCGAGATCGCCATGCAACTGCTCGGCCTGCCCGGCGCGGAAGTCGACCGGCTTCTGGAGGCGGGCGTACTCGAAGGTCCGCCGCCGCCCGATCCTGAGCCCGAGGCCGAGCCCGAGGCCGACGCCGAACAAGCGTGAAGCCCGCTTCGCCGCCGCGGGCTGGTGTGGAGACGGGCGCCCGGCGCGTCTCCCGTTTTGCGCCTTCCACGACCGGGCCCGCGCATGCCGGCACCCTGCTCGCTGCCCTGCTCTGCTGGCTCGACGCCCGCAGCTCGGGCGCGCGCTTGCTGCTTCGGCTCGAAAACCTCGACCCGCAGCGCTGTCGTCCGAACTTTGCGGAAGCAATGCCGCGCGATCTTGCCTGGCTCGGCCTCGACTTCGACGAAGTGTGTGTGCAGAGCGACTTTGCGGCCAGGCACGAGCGCGCGCTGGATGTCCTCGAGCAGGCGGACGTGCTCTACCCCTGTTCCTGCTCGCGCCGCACGCTGCGCGAAGTCGCCGAGCCCGCGCCCGGGGGCGGCTTTCGCTACCCGGGCACGTGCCGGGAACGGGCGCTGCCGAAAGGCGGCCGGCGCTTTGTCTCCGGCGAGGCGCTGCGGGTGCGCCTGCCCTCCGCCGAGCGTGTCGTGCTTCGGGACGAATCCGGCGACGACCTTTCGCAAAACCCCGAGCGAACTTTCGGCGACCCGGTGGTGCGACGCCGGGACGGCGCCGTGGGCTACGGCCTGGCCTCGCTGGTGGACGACATCGCGGCGGGCGTGAATCGCGTGGTGCGCGGCCGCGATCTTTCGGCCTGGACCGCAACACAGGTGCTGCTGCTGCGCATGCTCGGCGCAAAGGCGCCCGCGTACCGCCACCACCTGTTGCTGCTGGAAGCGCGCGGCGGCAAGCTGGCCAAGTTCCACGGCGCGGCCTCTGCGGCGGAGCTGCGCACCGGCATGAATGCGCGCGAACTGTGCGGCGTGCTCGCCTGCGCCGCGGGCCTGTTGCCCGAGCCGCGCCCGGTGACTCCGCAGGAGCTGCTGGCGGACTTTTCCTGGGAGCGGGCCCAGCGCGAAAATCGCCTGGCGCACTGGAACGGACGCACGCTGCGCATCGAAGCCGCGCCGCGCGCCCGGGCCTTCAGCGCGGACTGAGTGCGGTTTTTCAAGCCGGGCATTGCGGCCGCGTTCATTCCTCGTCGTCTGCGAGCGCGTCGTCATCGCCGGGCGGCAGCAGTTTTCGGCTTTCGCTCTCCGGCAGCTCTTCCACGCCCTTGAGTTTGCGGCCGATGATGTTGGTGCGCTTCGATGCTTCGCCGATGGTGTTCGAAGCCTCTTGCAGTTTCTTGTTCACTTTTTCGAGCACCTCTCCAAATTTCCCGAAATCGGTCTTGACCGCGGCCAGCAAGCGCCACACTTCGGCAGAGCGCTTTTGCACGGCCAGGGTGCGAAAGCCCATCTGCAGCGCATTCAGCAGGGCCAGCAGCGTGGTCGGCCCGGTCAGGGTGACGCGGCACTCGCGCTGCAGCCACTCCACCAGCCCCGGCCTTCGCAGCGCTTCGGCATAGAGGCTCTCCGTCGGCAGAAAGATCACGGCGAACTCGGTGGTATGGGGCGGCGCGATGTACTTGTCGCGCACCGAGCGCGCTTCGCTCTTCAGCCGTTTTTCCAGCGCCTGGCCCGCCTCCTGCTCCGCCTCGATGTCGCCGCGCGCGTGCGCATCGAGCAGGCGCTCGAAATCTTCCTGGGGAAACTTGGCGTCGATGGGCAGCCAGCAGGGCTTGTCGTCGTCTTCTCCGCCGGGCATGCGCACCGCGAAATCCACCCGCTCGCTGCCCCCCGGCTTGACGGATATTTGCTTGCCCCACTGCGTGGGCGCCAGGGTCTCGTCGAGCAGCGCTTCCAGCCGCGTTTCGCCGAAGGCGCCGCGATCGCGAACGTTGGTGAGCACGCGCTTCAAGTCGCCGACGCCCACCGCCAGGGTCTGCATTTCGCCAAGGCCGGTGTGCACCGCTTCCAGGCGCTCGCTGACCTGCTTGAAGGCCTCGCCGAGGCGCTTTTCCAGGCCCTCCTGGAGTTTTTCGTTGACGGTGACGCGCATCTCGTCGAGCTTTTTCTGGTTCTCTTCCTGGATGCCGTGCAGGCGGGTGTCCACCGTCTCGCGCACCTTGTCGAGGCGCTTCTCGACGTTTTCGCCGACATCGCGCAGATTCTTCCCCACCTCTTCGCGCAGCTTCTGACCCTGGCCGGAAGACTCCTCGCGCCCGCGCTTCATCTCTTCGCGCAGCAGGCTGTCCGAGTTCTGTTGCGCGCGCAGCACTTCGTCGATGCGCGATTCCAGGCGCGCGCCGCCGCCGCGCCGGCCCTGCAGCCACAAGGCGGCGAAGACCAGGGCGATGCCGGCGAAAACCCAGGCGATGAGGTTCATGACCTTTCCTTTTGGTGATTGGGTTTTTGGCGACATCGTCGCGACGTTGTCGAAAGCAGACCGTCAACGGGCGAGACGCCCGACTGGAATGTACCTGAACGCATACACCAGAATGTGTTTGGACGCATGCGTCGCTCACCGAGCGCCTTCCGTTCCCGCCGCCTCTCTCCGCCTCCGACCGCCTGCGGGGGAGGAGGCGAGCGCCTCAGCCGCGCAGCGCGCTGTCCAGAACGCCCCAGCCGCCCAGCACGGTACCGAACAGGCTGCCCACGGTGGTGAGCACCAGCACCAGCAGCGCGCGCAGCATGCGGTTCCGCCAGAGCCCGCCGGGCCGGCCGAAGTCCGCCGTCACGCTGCGCAGCTCGCGCACCCGGGGCGGCCGCAGCCAGGCTTGTAGCAGTCCTGTTACATAGCCGACTCCGACCAGGGGAGTCAGGCTGGTAAGCGGCGCGGCCAGGAAAGCCGCCAGCACGGTCAGCGGGTGCGCCAGAGCGAGCATGGCGCCCAGCGCCGCGGGGATGCCGTTGGCGAGCGCCCAGGTGATGAAGCCCGCGCGCATGGCAGGCAGGCCCTGGCTCACGCCGATGCTGAACAGGGCGCCCAGGATCAGCAGCGGGATGCCCCAGCCCAGCCAGTAGAGCGTACGACTCGGCGGCGGTTTTGTCAGCAGCGGCGCCGTATCGACCACCCGGCCCGCTTCGATGCGCCTTGCCAGGCCCGGCAGGTGCCCGGCGCCTGCCACCACGACCAGACTGCGCCCCGGCGTTTCGCGAACGCGCTGCGCCATGTAGGCATCGCGCTCGTCGATCAGCACCCGCTTCAGTTCGGGGAAGCGCTCGCCGAAACTTTCGATCATGTCGTTCAGCGTGTCGCCCCGGCGCAGTTCGCGCAGACTCTCTTCATCCAGCTTCGGCGGGTGCGCCGTGGCGCCGATCAGCCCGGCGACCAGCAGGTTCTTTTGCCAAAAGCCGATGGAACGCGCGGCGCGGCTGAGCGTGATGCCGACATCGCGGTCGCAGAGATGCAGCGGGATGCCGAAGCGTTCGGCGCTTTCGGCGGCGGCCAGCATCTCGGCGCCGGGGCGCACGCCCAGCCGCAGGCCGATGGAGCGCTGGTAGGCCGCAAGCAACAGGTTCAGCAGCAGGGCGCCCGCCTGGCGATTGCGGATCACCTCGCGCAGGTCCATCTCTTCAAAACGCGCGGACGAACGCAGCGCCTGGTAGCGGCGCTCGTCCAGTTCGATGCACACGCCTTCCGGCCTGCGCTCCTCGATCACGCGGCGCGCCAGCTCCTCGGATTCCCGGGAGACGTGCGCCACGCCCACCAGCGTGATCTCGCGTCCAGGCAGGGAGATCACGCGCAGGTCGGGCGAATCACCGGCGTCGTGGGCGGCGTCGGGTGTGGAACTGGACAAGGCGGCCTCGCTGTTTCGCCTCATGGTAGCGGCTGAAGGTGACGCTGTGCGGACGTAACCGGTCGCCGCAACGTGGCCGGCAAGCCGGGGAAACGACCGAGCGACTCGCGGTCGACGGGGCCGGCCCGGGGCCGCGCACTTGGCGCCTGACCTGGATTGGCGCAGGCGTTGCCCCCGTCCCGGCGCCGACCCGGGGGCGCGTCCTGGTCCCCGCGCGTTCCGCCGCCACACAAATATGTCCGGGCCGCGTCCTGGGGCCCGCACGCCGTCGCGCAAATGCCCCCGGGCGAGGCCGGGCACGGCGCCCCTGCGGGCGGTGTCTGTTCGCATGGAAGCAGGCCGCCGCGCGCGTGCGCTATCATCCCCACGCATCCGGGGAGCGCCCGCACGCCGCCCGGCCGTGTGCTGCGGGGGCGAGGGCGAACCCCCACTTTTAACAGGGAGACGAACATGAAACGCATCTTTCTCTTTCTGCTGACCAACATCGCCGTGCTCGTCGTCGCCAGCATTGCTCTCAGCCTGCTGGGCGTGGAGGGCATCCTGCAAAGCAACGGGGTTGACCTGGACCTCGGGGCGCTGCTGGTGTTTTCCGCCGTGTTCGGCATGTCGGGCGCCTTCGTGTCGCTGCTGCTCTCCAAGTGGATGGCGACCCGGGCCGTCGGCGCGCAGGTGATCAAGGCGCCACGGACCGAGTACGAACAGTGGCTGCTGCAGGCCGTCTCCAAGCATGCCCAGGCCGCCGGCATCGGCATGCCGGATGTTGCGGTTTACGAAGACGAGACGCCCAACGCCTTCGCCACCGGCGCGCGCCGCGACCACGCTCTGGTCGCCGTTTCCACCGGGCTGCGGAACCGCATGGAGCGGGAAGAGATAGACGCGGTGCTGGCGCACGAGGTGAGCCACATCGCCAACGGCGACATGATCACCATGGCCCTGATGC
>CAZJXU010000111.1:0-5456 GCA_964550095.1 uncultured Spirochaetales bacterium
CGCTGCCGCGGTGGGCGTGCCGGTGATGCTGCATCCCGATGCGCAGGTGGGCAGGCCTTCCAGCATCAGGCCCGTGGGCAGCGCCGGCGTGAGCGCGTAGCTGTAGTTGAGCGTGCTCCCCGACGAGGCGATGTTGCCGCCTGTCGCTGCGGGCAGGTCCAGGTCAACCGTCGCACCCACCACGAAGGTCTGCGGGTCGATGGCGTCTTCCGCGGCAAAGGTGGGCGCCGTGTCGTCCGCCGCGGCGGAGACGGTGATTTCGAAGTGTGCGGCGTCCTGTTCGCCGGATGATGCGAGCCGTCCGCCCCATGTCGGCTCGGCGGTATCGGTGATCCCCCGATCAACAAAGCCGATGGTGATCACGGTGTCCGCCGGCGTGTCGGCAGGAACGTAAATCACAAAGGAATGGGCCCGGGTGGCGGCGTCGGCCGGGTCGAAGTTCGGAAGCTGCCAGGCGCCGAGGTTGGCATTTACCTGGCTGTAACTGAGCTTGTCCTGCGGGCAGATGTCGTCACTGGTGGCGGTGCACTCGCTGCGAAAGCGGGCGGCGATGCCCGCGCCCCCGGCATCGAGCTGGGCGGGGGTGAAAGCGACGCCCGTTGCGGCCACCCCAACCGGGGAATAGATGCCGATGTCCCGCTGGGAAGCGGTGGAGGCGTCAATGTTGGAGGGGTTTTCCGGGTTGACTTCTTCGCTGGAAAACTGCAGCGAAATGTACTGCCCCGACTCGACCGTCGCGGCTTCGACATCGAGTTGCATGTTGATCCGGGCCTCGGTCGCGCCCGAGCCAAATGTAAGGCTGCGCGTCGCGTCAGGGTCCTGCTGCGCGACCGCTTCGAAAGCCGGCAGCACTGCCAGCGCCAGCACTGCCAGACAGGCCAGGCGCAGTGCGCGCAGCAGACTGCGCTGCCCTGTCGCCTCGAAACCGGGCGCGTCGTCCGTGGCCTGGCAGGCCCGGCGTCGCACGGCGGCTGCGCCTTGCGCCCCGGTCAAAGCAAGCCCGGTGGTACCTTGAGGAAAAACAACCGTCATCTGTGGACTCCCCTATTGCCGAAGCGGTTTCCGCTCGTCGTAAAGCAGCGTTGTCCGGCGCCTCGCCGAAGCGGCGACCCCGGCAGAACCACTGCGCCGGCGGCCTCCCCCTCTCTTGCCTGCGGGGCATCCTATACCATTCGGCCCGATTTATCAACGGAGCGGACGGGCCGCCAGGCAGGCCGTGGGGGGCCCAAAAACCGCCCCTTCGCCGGCGCCGCCGGGGGTGTTTGCCCCCACGAGGCCCCGGACGCAGGGGCCTGAACTACGCGATTCCGGCGGCAGGGGCTCTCCAGCGCGGGGACGGCTGGACGCGAATCGGGGCCTTCCGGGCCGTCGGAGCCGTCCAGCGCCCATTTCAGCCGCCCCGTTCGCCGGGCCGAGCGCGTTTTTGGCCGCCCGGGGGCCTTTCGGGGCGGCCAGCGCCGTTTCCTGCCGCCCGATGTCGGGGGCGGCGCGCCGGGACGCAGCCTGACGCCACCCGGCGGCGGAGGCCCGCCCTGCCCCCTTCAGGAATCCGTGTCCGCAGCCCGGGCCAGGGGGCGGGGGCGGATATACGCCACCCCGTCGCCGGGGCGCAGATCGACCCGCGCCTTCACCGGCAGCCAGAGCCGGGGGTCGCCGAAATCGCGGAACCAGAGCCAGCCGACGTAGGGCGCGGCGCGCAGGTCGCGTTCGCTGTAGCCGGCCAGGCGCTCCAGCACGAAGGCGCAGCGCCGCGTCTTCAGAGAGGCGCCGTCGATGCGCAGGGTCTCGATGCCCTCGTCGCGCAGCACGGCGTCGATGCGGCGCCGGCCGTCGAAGGTGGGGATGCGCAGGTTGCAATGGCGCTCCCTGGCCAGCGCCGCGCCGATGACGAGAATGGGCGTCATGAAATCGACGGCCCCGCGCCGCATTTCGGGCGGGACGCGCGAGACCTTGGCGACGGCGCCCTGTTCGTCCACGATTTCCGCCAGCCCGTCAAAAAAGCGCAGGCGGCGGATGCGCGTTTTGCCGCGCCGGTGGCGGGTGGAGAGGTAATCGCTGGGCTCAAGCCCCATCGGCGTGCCGGGCGCGAGCGCGCCCGTGGTTTCAAAGTGCTCCGACCAGTTGGTCAGCAGCTTCAGCAGGCCCGTGGCGTGGGCTGCGAACTTCACCTGGTAGGCCTCTTCATCCAGCCGCACGGCGCCGCTGGCCCGGCCGACCGGAACGCCCAGGTAGTAGCCGGTCATGTCGATCTGCCAGCCGGGGGGCGTGATGGCGGCGGGCGCGGTGCCGGACGCGCCCGGGGCGGCGGCCTGCGCTGCGCTTTCGGCGAGCGCCTCGCCGGATGCCGCGCCCGGCGTGTGCGCTTCGGCGCCTTGCTGCGGGGCGGCTTCCGGCGCGGCTTCGGCGGCGCCTTCGGGGCCGGTCGCCGGGGCGGACGCATCCGTGGGCGCCAGCGGAGGCGCGGGCTCGGGAAAGGCATCGGGGGGAGGGCCCTGCTGGGCGCACGCAACAAGCAGCAAGACGCAGCTCAGCAGAAGGGCCCGAAACGGAAGTCGGGCGCGGCGGACCCACGCCCGCGTGTTCGCCTGCGCGGCCCGCGTGGGCGTGTGCGCGGCCCGCGTGTTCGCCTGCGCAGTCCGCGCGCCTGCATATTTTCCGGGGGTCATCGTGTTCATGCTCCCTTTGCGCCCTGCCCGGCCCGCGGCGCGTCCGGAAATGCGCCGGTCATGGCGGTCGTCAGGATACCGATTTGGAAACAGCAGGCGGCGCTCCGGTTTCATGGTACCGGGCGGAGCCGGTGTGGCGGGCTGGCATTGGCAAGGGGCGCTCGTACGCGAGGCTGATTTGTCACCGACATCGTGTATTGACCAGCCCAGCCGGTGAGATCAAGAAGTGGGTTGGCGGCGCCCTTATGCCCGGGGCATTCCGCTTTCGACCTGCACGCGTTCCATGAAGTAACCCAGGCAATCCTGGCGGACGATGCGCGGGTCCAGCGAGAACATCGAGGGCATCACCGGTTTGCGCGTGCGAATTTGCCGCGATTCCACTTCGAGAAAATCCGCGGTGCGGTCCACGCCGTCTTCCGCGATCACCTCGAGCCGGCCCCGCTCGTTCTCCCGTTCGGCCAGCACCGTGCCCGCCGGGGCCGGCACGAAGTTGAGCGCATCGAGGCCGACCGCCAGGCGCAAATCCACCGCGGCGCCGCCTGCCGCGCCGGGCGCGCTGAAGCGCACCGCTTCGGGGACGCGCACCGTGGCTACGGTGTGATACACGTCGAGGTCACGGGGGCCGGCGCCGCGCTTCGGAAAACGGGAAAGGCGCAAACAGGCCGAGAGAAACTCCAGCGCGTGCTCTGTACCCTGCGGCCTGCCCGGCTTGCCGCACTCCACCGTCACCGAAGGGCAGAGCCGGGTGAAGGCCATCGACTGCACGCTGTCGGGCTGCAAAAACCAGACCACGGTGCGCCCGAACAACGAGGCCAGGTGCAGGTGCGCGGGCGCCAGCACGTTGAGGCAGGCATAGTGCGGGTTGCGACCGGTGTTGTTGTGGATGTCCACACTCGCAAAGACGCCGCGCCGGCGCATGGCATCCACCACCTGCTGCGCCATGCGGTGCTCCGGCGTGTCGCCCCCTTTCCAGATGCGGTTGTAATCGGGCTGCCCTTCCAGCATGCGCAGACCGTGCGCTGCAGCGCGGACGTTTCCGATGAACACGCTGAGCGCGCGCGGCAGCTCGCGGCCCGAGGCGTGCGCCGTGCGCAGCAGTTCGCGCACTGCAAGCCAGCCTGTGGTTTCGTTGCCGTGCAGCAGCACCGATGCGAATAGCGGCGCCGGCTCGCGGCCGGGCAGGTGCAGCAGCGTCGGGCCGCCCAGCAGCGCTTCGAGTTCGTGCGGCCCGGCCTGCATCAGCATGCCAAGCAGGCGCTCTGCCGGCCGGTCGAACTCCTGCAACAGCTCCCGTCGGAATGCGCCGCCGCTCACAGCGACCACTCGTGAACCGGCGCGCCGCCGTTTTGCCGCTGCACGTAGGCCTGCACCAGTTCCTTCCATTCCCTGCCGTGACGCTGCACCCAGGCGCGCTGCCAGGCGGCGCCGGTGCGGCCGCTGCGCACGCGGCCTTCGATGACGCCCAAAAAATCGTGAATGTCTTCGGGGTTCACCCCGAGATTCGCAAGGCCCCGGTGTGCACGCGGCAGCAGGTCTTCCAGCAGCCAGCTTTGCAGCGGGACGCGCGCGCCGCCCGGTGCGCAAATTTGCGCATCCAGCCCGCTGCGCGCCGCCGCGTAGAAGTTGTCGCGCGCATCGGCAAAGGGAAGGCGCCCTTCCACCGGCGTTTCGTCGGCGGCCAGGTCCAGCACCGCGCCGAAAAAGAAAGCCGCGTTGGCAATGATGTCCAGCGGGCTCGGCCCCGCCGCGGCGACGCGCTGTTCCAGACGCCAGTGCGGCCGCCCGTCGGCGTCGAAGCCCAGCAGGGGGCGGTTCCAGCGCCAGATGGTTCCGTTGTGCAAGCGCAGGTGCGGGAGCGTGTGCGCCTGCTCCTGCCGAATCGGCAGCAGCACCGGAAAGCGGCGCAGGTTTTCTTCAAAAAAGGAAAGCAGGTCGGCCTCCGCGTAGCCGGCGCCGAAGCCGACCCGCGCGTAGGCGCGCTGCTCCTCGGGCGATGCCTCCGCCGGCCCGCCGGCTTCTCCCTGCAGGTTCGGCACGTTGACCACCTGTTCGAAGAGGGGGATGCGCGTTTCTTCCCAGAGCGCGCGGCCGAACAGGAAGGGCGCGTTGGCGGCCAGCGCCACCAGCGGGGCGGAGAGCGCGATGGATGCGTTCACCAGGCGGGGGGCCTGCGCGCAGGGCAGTTGCAGGTGCAGTTGCAGCGAGGTGGTCGCCGCTTCGAACATCAGGTCGGAGCGTTCTTCCTTGAAAGAGTCCTCCGCGCCGGCGATGTCAAAACGCAGCGGCGCGCCACCGCGCAGGCGCAGTATCTGTTCGTTCAGCGCGCTGTAGCGCTTCACCTTGGACATGTTGGCAAGCGAGAGCTGTTCCGGGCGCAGGGTGGGCGGAATGCCGATCTGCGCGACCTGCAGGCCCATTTGCGCGGCGACGCCCCGGCACTGGGTCCAGAGCGCCTTCAGGCTGCCCAGGTAGTCGCGAAACACCGCGCCTTCCAGCGCCCGGGGCGTGCAGTTCAGTTCGATGTTGAACAGCGAGAGTTCCGGCACGGCCATCGGGTCGTCCAGACGCTCCAGGAAGGCTTTGTTGGCCGGGGCCGGGACGCCCTCGGCGTCCAGCAGCCAGGCCTCGATTTCGAAGCCCGTGCAAAGCCGCCCGGAAAAGCGCGCCTGCTGCGTCCAGCGGGCGAGGGTCTCCGTCTCGGCGCGCAGCGCCTGCTCGAACGCTTGAAAGTCGCGCTTGCCGAAGTGCGTTGTTGTGATTTCCTGACCCATGTTTCGCCTGTGTCGTCCT
>CAZJXU010000112.1:0-9802 GCA_964550095.1 uncultured Spirochaetales bacterium
AGGCGAAGCAGAGCAAAAAGCCCGCCGAAAAGAGGTGCCACTGCAGCTCTTCGAGTTCGATGAAGCCCCGGCCCAGGCCGTAGCGCAGCGCCACGTTGACGATCAGCACCAGCATCAGCAGGGGATACAGCCAGGCTGCAGTTTCGCCCGCTCGCCTGGAGAGCCAGGACACGGCGCGGGCGTAGCGAATCAGGATGGCGGCAGCCGGGGCGTAGCGGTGCAGGGCTGCTGCCGGGGCGTAGGGCGCGCGCGGCATGGGCGGCGCTCTACTCGCTGGGCGGGTAGGCGATGCTCGACCAGGGCCGCTCCGCTTCGATAAAGCCCTGCTGCGAGGCGAGCGCGCGGGCGAAGTCTGCATCCTTTGCGGCGAGTTCGGCCAGCGCCTCGCGCGCGGCGGCGCGCAGCGCCTGCAGGATTTCCGGCGGCCAGGTGTGCACTCGCACCCCTTGCGCTTCGAAGAAGGCGAGGTCGTCGGCCTGGGAGCTCAGCGCGCGCGACAGCATCCAGCCGGTGGTGGCCAGGCAGGCGGTCTCCAGTGTTTGCTGTTGCCCGGGCGAGAGGCGCTCCCAGCTTTCCCGGTTCACGATCAGCTCGAGGATGGATGCGGGCTGGTGCCAGCCGGGGAAGTAGTAATGCTTCGCCACCCGGTGAAAGCCGAGGTTGCGATCCACCGCGGGCAGGGCGTACTCGGTGGCGTCGAGCACGCCGCGCTCGAGCGCGAGAAACAGGTCGCCGGCAGCCAGCAGCGTCACCGAGGCGCCCAGCTTTTGCAGCACCTCGCCGCCCAGGCCGACATAGCGGACCTTGAGCCCGCGCAGATCTTCCAGGCTGCGGATCGCTTTGCGAAACCATCCGGATGCCTCGGGCGGCAACGCGCCGCAGGGCAGGGGCACGACGCCGTGCGGGGCGTAGATTTCGCGCCACAGCGCGAGGCCGCCGCCTTCTTGCAGCCACGCCAGGATTTCCGACGCGCGCGGCCCGAAGGGCACCGCGCCGAAGACCGCCACCGCGGGCATTTTGCCGAACCAGTAACCGGGGAAGCTGTAACCCGCGTCGATTTTGCCCGCCGCCACCGCGTCGAAAATGCCCAGGGTGGGCGCCAGCTTGTCGGCGTCGTACACCTTGAAGTCGATGCCGTGCCCGGGCTGTCCATTCACGGCCTGGTCCAGGTGGCGCACGGCCTCGCCCAGGATGGGCATCGAAAAGCTGTAGCCGCTTTGCACGATGAGGCGCACCGGCGGCGCCGAATCATCGCTGCCCGCGTTCGGGCGCCGTTCGGCGACGCCGCAAGCCGAGGCCAGGAGGGCCAGGACGGCAAGCATGCAAAGGTTCGACAGGGCGCTCTTTCGCGTGCGTGCGCGGGGCCGCGTCTCGATGCACCGGCCCGCGTGGCCGGGCGAAGACGTGTTCCGCATTGCGTGCATGCGACGTTCGCCCTTCGCGCGTGTTTCACAGTTCGCATCATGCATGGTCTGTTCCTTTTGCTGGTTCGCGTTTCTTGGCCGTCCGCCCCCGGTACCAGTCGATGGCGTCTCCCGCTTCCTCGCGCTCTCTTTGCAGGTAGCGATCAACGGCGTCGAAGAGGCGGGGTTCGTCCAGGTAGTGGCAGCTCCAGGTGGGCGCGGCGTCGAAGCCGCGAAGCTGCTTGTAGCTGCCGCCGGCGCCCGGTTCAAAGCGCGCCAGTTTGTTTTCGATGCAGTGCTCGATGCCGGCGTAATAGCAAACGTTGAAGTGCAGGTTGCGCAGCGGCTGGAAGGCGCCCCAGTAGCGGCCGTACAGCGCGTCCCCCTTTTGCACGTTGACGGCGCCCGCGATCACGCGCCCTTCGTGATGCGCTGCGACAAACACCATGCGGTGGCGAAAGCGCTCGCCCAGCAGCTCGAAGAATTTCCGGTTCAGGTACTGCCGGCCCCAGGGGTTGTTCTGAATCGTCTCCAGGTACACCTCGTACATGGTCCCGAAAGACTCGGCATCCAGGGCCTCCCCGTGCAGGCGCTCGATGCGCACCCCCTGTTCCTGCAGGCTGCGCAGCTCCCGGCGGGTTTGATTGCGGCGCTTGCTGCGCAGGCCGGCCAGGTAGTCTTCAAAACTCCCGAAGTTTTCGTTGCGCCAGTGGTATTGCATGCCGAGGCGCGGCAGCCAGCCCGCTTCGCTGAGTACGCGGCGCTCGTCCTCCAGGCAGAAATTCACGTGCACGCCGGAGAGCTTGCTGTTTTTGCAAACTTGGACCAGCGCATCCGCCAGCGTCGCCGAAAGCGCCGCGCGGTCTTCGCCGGGCGCGGTCAGGAAGCGCGCGCCGGAGACCGGCGTGAAGGGCACGCCGACCAGCAGCTTCGGGTAGTAGGCGATGCCCGCGTCTTCTGCGGCGCGCGCCCAGCCGTGGTCGAAAACAAACTCGCCCTCGCTGTTCGCCTTCAGGTACATGGGGCAGGCCGCCACCAGCCGCCCCGCTTCGCGCAGCACCAGCGGGCGGGGCCCCCAGCCGCAGCGCCCTTCCAGGCAGCCCGCCTCCTCCAGGGCGCTTAGCCATTCCCACTCCAGGAAGGGCGAGGCGTCGCCCGCTAGCAGCGCGTTCCACTGCTCGCGCGGGACTTCGCGCACCCCTTCCAGGATTTCCAGCTTCGCCATCGCGGCGCACAGTGTAGGCTGAGGACGGGCCGGGGCACAGGGAAGGGGGCTGGGGGCGCGGCTGTGCAGACCGCGCCGCGCCCTTTCGCGCCGCTTCGCAGCGTTTCGCACGGGCCGGTCGGCCCCGGGTGCGCGGCCCGCCCGGGTTCGCCGGCCTGCTGCGCGTGGCGGGCGGGCGCGGCCTTTTTGCGCCTGGCGTGGGCCGGGCCTGCGCTATCGTCCCCCCATGTCCGGGCAACAAAGGGCGCAGCAGCAGGAGCCCCCCTCCAGGAAAGGCGTCCAGGGCACGGGAGAGCGCCGGCGCGAGGGAACCGTCGCGGAAAAGCGCAGGAGGACGGACAAGCGGCCGCCCCGCTACAAGGTGGTGCTCTACAATGACGACTTCACGCCGATGGTCTTTGTCGTGGCCCTGCTCGAAGTGCTGTTCAACATGCCGCCCGTCAAGGCCAACGCGCTGATGCTCGAGATTCACCGCTCTGGAAAAGGCGTGGCCGGTGTCTATCCTCACGACATTGCCGAAACCAAGGTGATGCTGGTGCATCGCAACGCAGAGGCCCGCGGCTATCCGCTTCGGGCCGCCGTGGAACGGGACTGATGGCTGAAATCAACCGCGAACTTCAACTCACCATCGAGGCGGCGCGCCGCGAGGCCGCCGGTCGCCGCCATGCCTACCTGACCGTGGAGCACCTGCTGCTGGCGATCGCCTACGACGGGCACGGTGAAGAAGTCATCAAGCAACTCGGCGTGAATGCCGAAGATCTGAGAAGCCGGCTAGACAGCTACCTGGAACAGGAAATCGACAAGGCCGAGGGGGAAGAGGGCGAAAGCTCGCACCCGATGAAGACCCTCGCCTTTCAGCGCGTGATGGAAAACGCGATGCAGCACGCGAATGACGTCGGCCACGAAGAGACCGGCGCCCCGGATTTCATTGCGGCGATTTTCAACGAGCCGGATTCCTACGCGCGCACGCTGCTGAACCGCTACGACGTTTCCATGGAAGACCTGGCGGAATACCTGGAGCACGGTTTTGTCAAGCGAAAGAGTGGGCGCCCCGGCGATGACCCGTTCGGCGAAACGGAAGAGGGCGCCTTTGGCGAAGGGGAGCCCCGGAACCTGCTCGAGGCCTACGCCCTCAACCTCACCAAGCGCGCGGAGCAGGGCGAACTGGACCCGATGATTGGCCGGCAGCGGGAGCTCGACCGGGCCGTGCACGTGCTGGCGCGGCGCCGCAAGAACAACCCCATTTTCGTGGGCGAGAGCGGCGTCGGCAAGACGGCGCTGGCCGAAGGGCTGGCCCAGCGCATTTGCGAAGGCAAGGTTCCGAAAGACCTTGCGAACGCGGAGATATTTTCGCTGGACATCGCGGGGCTGCTGGCGGGCACCCGTTACCGGGGCGACTTCGAAGAGCGCTTCAAGATACTGATCAAGGAGCTGCAGGAGCGCGACAACCCGCTGATGTTCATCGATGAAATTCACAATGCGCTGGGTGCCGGCAGCGCCCAGGGCTCCAGCGTCGACGTGTCGAGCATGCTGAAGCCGCTTTTGCAAAGCGGCGCGCTGAGCTGCATCGGCTCCACCACCTACCGGGAGTACCGCCACTTCGAACGCGACCGTGCGCTGGCGCGCCGCTTCCAGCGCATTGACGTGCCGGAACCCACCCGGGACGAGGCCATGCAGATCATCGCCGGCCTGGCTTCCCGCTACGAGGCGCACCACGGCGTGCGCTACACCCGGCCCGCCTTGCGCGCCTGCGTGGAACTCTCCGCGCGTCACCTGACCGATCGTTTCCTGCCGGACAAGGCCATCGACGTGATGGACGAGGCCGGCGCTGCGGTCAAGCTGCAACGCCGCGGCCCGCGCGGCACGGTGGGCGTGCGCGACATCGAAGAGCTGGTTGCGCGCATGACGGGCACGCCGCCGCCGCGCGCAGACCGCAGCGACCGAAAGCGCCTGGAAGAACTGGAGAGCGACATCCGGGGCGTCGTGTTCGGACAGGACGCTGCAGTTTCGTCCGTGGTGCGCGCCGTCAAGCGCGCACGCGCCGGGCTGGGCGCCTTCGAGCGGCCCCTCGGCGCCTTCCTGTTCATGGGGCCGACGGGAGTGGGCAAAACCGAACTCGCCCGGCAGCTGGCCAGGACCCTGGGTATGCCCTTCCTGCGCTTCGACATGTCCGAGTACATGGAAAAGCACGCCGTCGCGCGCCTGATCGGCGCGCCCCCCGGCTACGTGGGCTACGACGAAGGGGGGCAGTTGGTGGAGCGCGTGCGCAAGCAGCCGAACTGCGTGCTGCTTTTGGACGAGATCGAGAAGGCGCACCGCGACATCTACGACATCCTGCTGCAGGTGATGGACCGCGCGACGCTCACCGACAACCACGGCCGCGAGGCGGACTTCCGGCACACGGTTTTGATCATGACTTCCAACGTGGGCAGCAGGGACTTCGCCAAAAACGCCATCGGCTTCGCCGGCGAGCAGCACACCGGCAAGGGCGAGGTGGAGCGCGTGTTCAGCCCGGAGTTCCGCAACCGCCTGGACGAGATCGTGCGCTTCAACCCGCTGCCGCCGCAGGTCATGGAGCGCGTGGTGGAGAAGTTCATCGCCCCCATCGTGCAGCAGCTCGCCGATAAAAAGGTGACGCTGCGCCTTTCGCCCGAGGCGCGCGCCTGGCTGGCGGAGAAGGGATACGACCCGCACATGGGCGCGCGCCCGCTGGCCCGCGTGATCCAGAGCGAGCTGCAGGACAGGCTCTCGGACGAGCTGCTGTTCGGCGCCCTGGTCAAGGGCGGCGAAGTGGAAGTGGGCGTGGCGCCGGGCAACACCAGACTCGAGCTGCGTTTTGGTAACGCCCAGGACGGCGCGGAAGCATAGAGCGCGTCTTTCGTCTCCGGGCGCACTCGGATTTTCGCCGACTCAGCCTTCGAGCAGCCGCGCCGCGTCGTCGTAATCGACCGGTCCTGTGTCGTCCTGAAATGGGGCCGGTCGCCTTCAACTGGACGTGAGGATGGGCTGAGCGCGAAACCGAAGGCGGCCGGTCGTGACAGCGGCCTCAGCCTTCGAGCAGTCTCGCTGCATCGTCGTAATCGACCAGTCCGAGTCGCCCACCCAGCTCCGGGCTGTAGGACCGAAAGCCCAGCAGGTACTGCACCGACTTAGGCAAGGCCTTTGCCTTCTCCAGCGGGACAGTGAGCTGGAAGTTCTCCTCGGCGCGCAGCCAGCCGCAGCAAAAGCCCGCGTGGATGCCGACGCGCCACTCGCCTTCGGTCGTGTTGGCGCCGCCGCCGTGAATCACCTTGCCGCTGTAGAGCAGGGCGCTGCCGGCGGGCATCACGGCCCGGCAGGTCTGTTCAGGGGCGACGGGCGGGAGCAAGCCCGGCCAGTGGTTCGAACCCGGGGCGATCACCGTGGCGCCGTTTTGCTCGGTGAAGTCTGTCAGGGCGAAGATGGCCGTGACGGTGATCTCCTGCTCCCGCAGCGCCTGCGGCCAGTTGAGTTCGTCCCGGTGCAGCATCTGCGGCGTTTCGCCCGGCCCGATGCAGATCAACTGGCCGGTGTTCAGCCAGTACTCGCCTTCGCCCAGGTAGCGGTCGCCCATCGCGCGGTAGCGCTCGTCGCACAGCAACTCCACCCATGCGGGCGAGCGGCTGGGCAGGCCGGTGATGCGCTTGGTCTGCTCGCCGTGGAACTCGGTCCACAGTCCCTCTGTCGTACTGCCCGGCGTTTTCGCGGCGACCAGCGGGCCGAGTTCGCGCTGCAGGCGCCCGAGCAACTCGGGAGCGATGAAGTCCTCCACGATCAGGCCGCCGTCCCGGTCGAAGCTTCGCCAGACCTGTTCCCAGTCGATGTCGGCATTGGCGCTGAAGCGTTCGAGTTCGGGCATGGCTTTGTTTCCCTCGTGATGGAAGAAGCTTTCGCTCAGTGGTTCCACCAGGGCCGGTCCGAGAAGGCCCGGAGATCCAGCTCGTGCGTCCAGGCCGAGCGATGCTGGTGCGCCAGATGGAAGTAGGTCTCCGCGATTTTCTCCGGCAGCAGCAAACCGTCGTGTTCTTTGCCGCGGGCCTCCCGGAGTTTCTGGAATGCCTCGTCGCCCAGCATCTTGCCGAGCGTGTCGGGGGCATCCACTGCGCCGTCGATGATGATGTGGGCGACGTGAACGCCCCTGGCGGAGAACTCCGCGTTCAGGGTCTGGCACAGCATGCGCCGCCCGCCCATCGCGGCCGCGTGCGCGTGCTGCATCGCGTTGCCCCGCACCGAGGCGGTGGCGGATGTCACCAGCAGCACGCCCTTGCCGCGCTCGGCCATGCGCGGGCACACCGCCGCGGCGGCGCGGAACAGGCTGAAGGTTGCGAGCCGCCAGCACAGCTCGAAGGCCTTGTGCGAGGTGTCCTGCAGCGCGTGGTCTCCGATCTGCGCGCCCAGGTTGAAGACCAGCACCTCGATCGGCCCGGCGCTCTTTTCGGTTTCCTCGATGCGCGCTTCGATGGTGTCCGGCTTTGTCGCGTCGAGCAGAAAGCCGCTCGCGCTTCCGCCGCCCGCTTCTATCTCCGCAACCATGCCTGCCAGGCCTTCCTCGTCACTGCGACGGCAGAGCACGGTGTGGTACCCGCCCTGTGCAAAGCGCCGCCCGACGGTTCCGCCGATCCCCGCTCCTGCTCCGATCACCAGGCATACCGGTTTCGTCATGGCAAGTCTCCTGTTCGTGTTCCGGGTTGTTCCGGGCGCACTCGCGCCGCGCTCGCCGTTCATCCTGCGCCCGCCGTTCGCCCCCGCGTCCTCGCGCCGGAGCGCGGGCCGCCGGGCCGGGTGCACAGGGTTGCGCAGCGCGGCCGCATCGCGCAACTTCCCGTCTTTACCACCCTCGGCATCCCGCGCTTTTCCCGGGCGGCCCAGGCGCAACAGGAGGCAAGACGCCATGGCCGGCGCACTGGACGGCATCAAGGTCGTTGACCTCTCCCAGGTCATCTCGGGGCCGCTGGCGACCCGCCTGCTCGGCGACCAGGGCGCGGATGTCATCAAGATCGAGCCGCCCCAGGGGGACACGATACGCCGCATGGGCGGCGGGGGCATCCCTCCCACCTTCGCCACCACGAATCGCAGCAAGCGCTCGGTGCGGCTGGACCTGAAAGACGAAGCGGCGGTGGAAGCGGTCAAGGCCATCGCCAAAGATGCGGACGTGTTCGTGCAGAACTTCAGGCCCGGCGCGATTGACCGCATGGGGCTCGGCGAGCCCGTTTTGCGGGCGCTGAACCCCCGCATCATTTACGTGTCCATTTCGGGCTACGGCGATACCGGCCCCTTCGCCGGGCGGCGCGTGTACGACCCGGTCATGCAGGGCATGTCCTGCCTGACCGAAATCCAGGGCGGCGTGGGCGGCCGGCCCGCGCTGATGCGCGTGATCATTCCCGACAAGGTCACCGCGCTGACCGCGGCCCAGAACATCACAGCGGCGCTGTTCGCACGCGAGCGCACCGGCAAGGGGCAGCACCTGCGACTCGCCATGCTCGACGCCACGCTCGCTTTCACCTGGCCCGAGGGCATGCTCTACCACACATTCCAGTCCGAGGCGGCGAAGAAGTTCAAGCCCGTGGCGCGGCGCGACCTGGTCTTCGAAACCACCGACGGACACATCATCGCGTCCACCGTCACCTTTCGCGAGTGGGAGGCCTTTTGCCGGACGGTTGAGCATCCCGAGTGGCTGGAAGACCCGCGCTTCAAAAGCGCATCGAGCATTGTTAGCAATTCTGCAGAGCGCCTGGATCTGATGGCGAGCGTGCTGAAAACCCGCAGCTCCGCCGAGTGGCTGGAGCGCCTTTCGGCGGCAGACGTTCCCTGCGGACCGGTGCTGACCCGGGACGAAGTGCACACGCACCCCCAGATCATCGAGAACGGAATTCTCGTCGAATCCGAGCATCCCGTGGTGGGCCCGATGCGCCAGGCCCGGCCCGCCGAGCGCTTCAGCGAGACGCCCTCGGCCATCTCGCGCCCGGCGCCGCAGCTCGGCGAGCACAGCGAAGAGGTGCTCGCCGAGGCCGGCGTGGACGAGGAAACGATCCGGCGCCTGCTCGCCGCGGAGGGAAAGTGACGGCGGCCGCGCAGCAGCGCGTGCTGTGGGGCGCCGGCACGCCGCGCACCCTGCGTCCGCGCTGGGCGCTGCGCGAACTCGGGCTCGCGTACCGCAGCGAAGCCATCGTGCCGCGCAGCGAGGCCATGCAGCGTCCCGATTTCCGCAAGGTCAGCCGGCGCGGAAAGGTGCCGATTCTCCAGGACGGCGGCGTTGTCATGGGCGAGAGCGCGGCCATCGTGCTGTACCTCGCGGAGCGCTACCGGGGGCAGGGGCATCCCCTCGGCGTCCCGCAGGACGACTTTGAGGCGCGCGCCGCGTACTACGACGCGGCCTTCTTCATCACCACCGAACTCGACGCGACCAGCCTCTACATCGTTCGGCGCCACGAAGGTCTGCCCCAGGTGTACGGCGAAGCGCCCGTGGCCGTGCAGTCTTCACGCGAGTACTTCCTGCGCGGGCTCTCGCACATCGAAGAGCGGCTTTCAGACGGCAGGCCCTACCTGCTGGGCGAAGACTTCCGTGCGCCCGACCTGTTGCTAACGACCTGCATCGACTGGGCCCGCGCCATCGGCATCGAGCTGCCCGCAGTGTTTGGCGCGTACCGGGAGCGCATCGCCGCGCGCCCCGCGTACAGCCTGGCGATGGATGAAAACTACGCGCCGCTTCGCGAACTCGGCGGCTGAGGGGGAGCGGGCGATGCCGCCATGAGGGTGGACCGGGCGCGTTCGACGGTGGGGCCGTTTCCGGCTTCGGGGCGCGCGGCTCGTCTTTGCCGGGGCGCCGAAGGAGCTGCAAGCCGGCGGCGAAGGTACGAGAGATGCCGGTCGCGAAGGTGCGAAAGAATCCGACCGCGAAGGTTGCGAAAGAGTCTCGGGTCGAGGGAAGCAGGGGCCGCGGGCCCGTTTCACCCGGCGCGCCCGCGTCTCAGGCGCCCACCTTCATCGAGCCGAGAAAGTCGATCTTGCCGAGCGGCACGCCCTTCATGCGAAGGATGCCGTAGGCGGTGGTCGCGTGGAAATAGAAGTTCGGCAGGGAGAAGGAGAGGGCGAAATTCTGCGCCGTGAAGGGAATCTCGATCGCGTCCATCTTGAAGATGACCTTGCGCTCGGCGAG
>CAZJXU010000113.1:0-1640 GCA_964550095.1 uncultured Spirochaetales bacterium
GGCTGGGCCGGGCGAAGCGGTCGTGGCGGGCGAGGCCGCCCCGGAGGCTCCCAGGGAGGCCGGAAAGGGGACATTCCCAACGGGCGGAAACACCGGAGACTTCCCATGGGCGGTTACAGGTTGCCGCAGCACCGGGGCCGGCCCCCGCGAAGGCCAAAGGGGGCACTTCTACCCGGCGGAAACAGGGGGGCATTTCCGCCCGGCGCTCACACGGCCCCGCCGGGTTCGCCGCTCCGGGGTTGCGGGCGTTCCGTCGTCTCGCCGCCATCTCCGGGGCCGCCGCCGTCCCGAGGCCCCCGCCCCGAGGCCGCCGAAATGCGCGCTTTGCCGTAGAATACCCCCCGTGGAACACGAAGTGCACTTCCGGCGGCGCAACGGCGCCGGCTTCGAGTGGCTGCGGGCGCCTGCCCGGCACGGCGCAACGCTGCTCTCGGTGGCGCGTGCCGCCGGCCTGCCCGTGGCGCGCGCCTGCGAGGGAGACGGCATCTGCTCGCGCTGCGGCCTCGTGGTGCTGGAGGGCGCGGCCAGGCTTTCCGCCGAGAGCGAAGCGGAAAGCCGGGCCAAGCAGCGCGCCCGCGTGCCGGAGACAGACCGCCTTTCCTGCATGGCCCGGGTGCACGGCGACGTCGCCCTGACCGCCCGTTACTGGTGAACCGGTGTGGCGGGCGAATCGATGACAGGTGAGCCGATCACGAAGCCCGCTCCCCAGGGCAAAAGCGACGGCGGGCGGCGGCGCGCGTTGATATTGATCGACCACGGCAGCCGCGCCGCGGCGCCCGCCCGCCAACTCGACAAGATCGCCGAACTGCTGCGGCAGCACATGCCGGAGCGCCTGGTGCGCACCGCGCACCTGGAACTCGCCGAGCCGGACCTCGCCGCCGCCGCGCGCGCCTGCGTGGCCGAGGGCGCCGCCCACGTGACCGTCGCGCCCTGGTTTCTTTCCGAGGGACGCCACGGCGCGGGCGACCTGCCGCGTCTGGTGGAAGCGCTGCGCGCGGAGCACCCGGGTGTGGTGTTCCGGCTGGCCAGGCCGCTCGGCGTTCACCCGGGCCTGGTGGATGCGTTGCTGCAGCGCATCCGGGAAGCGGAGTCGGAAGCGGATGCGGCGGTGGAGTCGTCGTCGGAAGCGCCGGCGGATTCCGGGAAGGAAAGCGCCGCCGCCTCCGACGGAGGCGACTGAAGCGCACCCGGAAAAACGTGCGGGGTTTTGGGCGGCGCCTCCGATGGAAACGACTGAAGCGCACATCAAAAGGCGCGCGCGCGGGGGATTGGGCGCCTCGGACGACACGAGCGGGCGGCTTGCAGGAAACACGAGCGGGCGCGCAAACAACACAGGCGGCGCAGGCGGCGCGGGCACGGAAACCGCGCGCACATCGAAAGCCGCACACACGGAAACCGCTGCGAAGGAGCCCTTACATGGAAAAGCTGGCGTACCTGGTCTGGAAAGAAGAAAGCGAAGCGGACGAAGCCTTCAAGCGTCGCCTGCTCGAAGCCTGCGCCCCGCAGTTGCTCGAACTCGAAGCGGGGCTGGGGCTGGAAAAACTGCGCATCAACGTGGTGGACGATGACGTCGCCGCGGGCGCCGCGCTGCGCATCAACAGCACGCCGCCGCCGCCCAGCGGCCTGGTGACCTTCTGGAT
>CAZJXU010000114.1:0-12225 GCA_964550095.1 uncultured Spirochaetales bacterium
AGGAGGATCGCATCATGCACGACCTGGTTATTCGCGGTGGCAAGGTGGTGGACGGAACCGGCGCGCCGGCGCGGCATGCGGATGTCGCGGTGAGCGGCGGACGCATCAAGGAAGTCGGAAGCGATGTCGGCGAAGGCCACAGGGAAATCGACGCCGACGGCCTGCTGGTCACGCCGGGCTGGGTCGATGTGCACACCCACTACGACGGCCAGGTCACCTGGGACCCGCACCTCACGCCTTCGGGCTGGAACGGCGTCACCACGCTGGTGATGGGCAACTGCGGCGTGGGCTTCGCGCCGGTGCGACCGGGGCAGCAGGAGTTCCTGATCCAGTTGATGGAGGGCGTGGAGGACATCCCCGGCACGGCGCTCTCGGAAGGCATCCGCTGGAGCTGGCAGACCTTCCCCGAGTACCTGGACGCGCTGGAGCAGATGCCGCGCTCGGTGGATGTCGGCACGCAGGTGCCGCACGGCGCAGTGCGCGCCTACGTGATGGGCGAACGCGGCGCGAAGAACGAAAAGGCCACCCCCGAAGACATCGAGCAAATGGCCGGCATCGTGCGCGAGGCGCTGCAGGCCGGCGCGCTGGGCTTTTCCACCTCGCGCACCATGCTGCACCGCGCCAAGGACGGCGAGGTGGTGCCGGGCACCTACGCCGACGAAGACGAGATTTTCGGCCTGGGGCGCTGCCTCGGCGAGGTGGGGCACGGCGTCTTCGAGCTGGCCAGCGACCTCGCGCCGGAAGGCGAGGAGCTGGACTGGATGACGCGCCTCGGGCAGGAGACCGGTCGGCCTGTTTCCTTCGCCTGCCTGCAAAACCCGGTGGACCCGGACCAGTGGAAGCGCCTGCTGGAGGCCGTGGACAAGGACGCCGCGCAGGGCGGCACGCTCACGCCGCAGGTGGCGCAGCGCCCCGCCGGGCTGCTGCTCGGCTTCGAGAGCACCGTGCATCCCTTCATCACCCACGAGGCCTACGCGCCGCTGGTGGAGCTTTCGCCGCAAGAACGGCTGGCCCGGCTGCGCGACCCTGCGCTGCGCGCGCGGCTGGTGAACGAGGCGCCCCCGCCGAGCGAAAACCCGCTGGAGGGCATCCTGACCGGCGGCTTCGGCATGATGTTCCCGCTGGGCGACCCGCCGGAGTACGAGCCGGGCCCGGAGCGGAGCATCGCCGCCATCGCGAAGCGCGAAGGGCGGGCGCCGCGCGAACTCATGTTCGACCTGATGATGGAGAACGGCGGCAAGGGGCTCATCTACCTGCCGCTGCTGGGCTACGCGAACGGCGACCTGGAAGCGATTCGCAGCATGATGATGCACCCGCGCTCTGTCTTTTCACTCTCCGACGGCGGAGCGCACTGCGGGCTGATAGCAGACGCCAGCATCCCCACCTACCTGCTGACGCACTGGGTGCGCGACCGCAGCCGGGGCGAGAGGATCCCCCTGGAGACCATCGTCGAGCGCCAGACGCGGCACACCGCACGCTTCTACGGCATGGAAGACCGGGGCACGATCGAGCCGGGCATGCTGGCCGACCTGAACCTGGTGGACTTCGACGCGCTGCACATTCACGCGCCGAAGATGGTCTATGACCTGCCGGCGGGCGGCAGGCGGCTGGTGCAGAAAATCGACGGCTACCGCACCACCATCAAGCGCGGCGAGGTCACCTTCGAGGACAGCGAGCCTTCTGGTGCGATGCCTGGCATGTTGATTCGCGGCCCGCAGGCAGTGCCGGCTTGGTAGAGGAAACGGAGTCGACAGGGCCTGCCGCTGCCCGACTGCGTTTTTAATTGAAGCAGGCGTTGGCGACGGGCCACGTCCGTTGGCAAGTCAGGCGCCTTGCCCGGCGTGCTGCTGCGCGGGCCGCAGAGGCTGCCGGCCTGATAGCGCGCGCACGGCGCCAAGCGAACCGTGACGGGTTGCTGAAACACGACCGCCGGGCTCGCACAAAACCGGTCGAGCGGCGGGTTGCGGTTTCGACCGACCGGGCCTGATGTCAGGCGCCCAGCCCGGCTGCGTCGCGCGCGGCCTGCCAGACGGGCTCGGCGAGGGCGCGTGCGCGCGCGGCGCCGTGCTGCAGGACCTCTTCGACCAGGCCCTTTTTCGCGGCGAGTTCGATGCGCCGCGCGCGCATCGGCGCAAAGTGTTCGAGCATGCGCGCGAGCAAATCCTTTTTGAGTTCGCCGTAACCCAGCCCGCCCTGCCGGGCGCGCGCGAACATGGCCTCGCGTTCCGCCTCGTCCGCAAAGAGCGACCAGAGATGAAAGAGCGGCTTGCCGGTGTCCTTCGGCGCTTCCAGCGGCGCCGAGTCGGTGGTCACGTTCATCACCGCCTTTTTGAGCTGCTTTTCCGGCCAGAACATGCGCAGCGTGTTGTCGTAACTCTTTGACATTTTGCGGCCGTCGATGCCGGGCACCACCGCCACGTCTTTCATGATGTAGGGCTCGGGCAGCTTGAACACCTCGGCGTCGTAGGCCTGGTTGAACTTCGCGGCGATGTCGCGCGCCATTTCCAGATGCTGCTTCTGGTCCTGGCCCACCGGCACGATGTCCGGGCGGTACTGCAGGATGTCGGCCGCCATCAGCACCGGGTAGGCGAAGAGCCCGTGGCCCGGGCTAATGCCGCTGGCAACCTTGTCCTTGTAGGAATGGGCGCGCTGCAGCAGGCCCATGGGCGTAACGCTGGTGAGCAGCCAAGTGAGCTCCGCGGTCTCCGGCAGGTCGGACTGGCGATACAGCACGGCACGCTCCGGGTCCAGGCCGCAGGCCAGGTAGTCGAGCACCAGCCCTTGCACCAATTCGCGCCGCAAGGCGGCATCGCGCAGGGTGGTCAGCGAGTGGTAGTCCGCGACGAAGTAGATGCCCTCGCTGCGTTCCTGCAAAGCCACGTGCTGACGCATGGCGCCGAAGTAGTTGCCGATGTGCAATTCGCCCGAGGGCGTGATTCCGCTGAGGCTGCGCTGCATGATGCGATGTTAGCCGATTTATCAACAGACGCAGCCGGCATCCGCCGCACAGGGCGGAGGCCGGTGCTATCGGACGCGGCGCGGGCGGCCGTTCCGCACAACCGCTACGCCTCTATCGTCAAGCCGAAGCCCGTGAGCCCGGCGTTAGGTACAGCCTGCGGCGGCCATGCTGCAGCGACTGGTCGCAACGCTTCTATCATTCAGGACGACACAACATCCACAAAGTGCAGCCAGTGGAGGAACGCCGGGTCTTTGCCCGCCTTCGCGTCGATGAAGCGCCGGCGGAGCCGCTGCGTCACCGGGCCCGGGCATGCCGTACCGATGGGGCGCCGGTCCACTTCCGCAATCGGCCAGACGCCCGCGCCGGTTCCGGTGAGGAAGGCTTCGGAGGCCGCAAACAACTGTTCGGGGTACAACTCGCCCTCCCGAACCCGCAGGCCTTCCGCTTCGGCCAGGGCCAGGATCGAACGGCGCGTGACGCCGGGCAGCACCGCATCCACCGGGGGCGTTGCCAGGGCGCCCTGTTCATCCACCAGGAACAGGTTGGCGGTGGGGCTCTCCGAGAGCCGCCCCGCTTCGTCCAGCAGCAGGATGTCGTCGAAGCCGCTCTGCCGCGCGTTCCACTTGGCGCGCACGGCGCCGGCGTAGTTGGCGGATACCTTGGCGTGCGGGTGCATGATGTCGGGCCGCCGCTGGCGGTGCGCCTGTTCCACGCTCAGCTTCGCCGTAGCGGGCTGCGGCGCGGGCGGCGGATTTTTGTGCGCCAGGATGTCCCGCTCCGGGTGGTAGGCCAGGGCCGCCACCGAGACGCGCCCGTCGGCCGGCACGACCTCCACCTCCAGCGAGGGCAGGTAGGCGTTCAGTTTGACCACACTCGCGTCCGGGTTCGCGCGCACGGCTTCGCAGCAGGCATGTTCCAGGGCGGCGGCGCCTTGCTCGAGCGGCAGGCCCACCAGCGCGCAGGAGTTCACGAAGCGCTCCACGTGATCGGCGAGCCGGAAGATGGCGGGGCCGCGCGCACGGACGTGCGACACCGACATGTAGTCGAATACCAGCGCGCCGCGCGCGAGCGAATGCGAGAGCAGGTGCACGCGCAGGGCATCGAAGGGCACGAGTTCGCCGTCCAGCCAGGCGAGGCGCGAGCTGCTGCGCTGCCCGGCGCCGGGTGCGCTGCCATCGGATGCACTCCTGGAAGACGCTGCGGGGGCGCCGACTGCACTTCCGGAAGGCGCCCGGGCGACATCCTTTGAAGGCGCAACATGCGCCCCGCCGTCGGGTGCAATGTGCGTAGCGGACGTACCGGATGCGCCACCGTCAGACGCACTTCTGGAAGACGCTGCGGGCGCCTCGCCATCGGGCACAGCATGCGCAGCGGGCGCGCCGTGCGCAGCGTGCGCCCCGGACGTACCAGGCGCCGCACTGGAATGATCGGAACGGTCGGACATGTCAGGAAGAAGCTACCTCATGCTGTTTTTCGTGCAGGGTCTGGTCGAGGCGACGCAGGCTGCGACTGCAAAGGACGAAGAGCAACCCCGCCGCGGTCATCAGCACGGTGGCGCCGGTGACCGCGGCCGGCGCGCCGAAGGCATCGACGGCCGCGCCCATCGGCAAAGCGCCCAGCGGGGCCAGGCCGGTGACCATCAGCATCAGGCTGGAAATGCGCCCGCGCACCTGATCAGAGATGATCGACTGCAAGGAAGAGTTGCTGAGCGTGGAGAAGGCGTTGCTGAGCACGCCCGCTGCAAAGAGCAGGGGCAAGGCCGCCCAGAACCAGGGCGTCCAGCAAAAGCCAGTCAGCGCGGCGGCGAAGCCCAGCAGGGAGAGCAGCAGCAGGCGGCTGCGCTGCGGGATGTCGCCCAGCACTGCAAGCCACAGGGCGGAGGCCACGCCGCCGAGGCCCGCGGCGGCCTGCAGGATGCCGAATGCGAGGTCGGGCGATGCGGCGCCCACGCCGAAGGGCAAGGGCGCGCCGCCCCAGACATCTCGCGCGAAGATCAGCAGGAACACCTGGGTGGGCATCAGCACCAGCATCGGCAGGATGCCGTAGAGCAGGAGCACTGCAACGCTGCGCTGCTCCCGGAAGGCGTAACGCAGGCCGCGCACGACGTCGCTGAAAATCCGCTTCGGTTCGCCGCCGCGTGCAGGCGTTGAAGCGGGCGAGGGAAACATGCAAAGCAGCGCGAGGCCGTAAAAGCAGACGCCGTAGGCGAGTGCGCCGCGCGCGCCCACCAGGGGCACCAGCGCGCCGGCCAGCATGGGCGCCGCGACGCGCGTGGCGTTCATCATGCCCATGCCGAGCGCCATCGATTGCAAAATGCGGTGATGTCCGACGACATCCACGGTCAGCGCCTGGCGCGCGGGCATGCTGAAGGGGAAGACCGTGCCCATCACCGCGGCCCCCGCCAGCAGTTGCCAGAACTGGAGCGCGCCGCTCACCGCCAGCGTGAAGACCAGCAGCTCGCTGACGAAGAGCAGCGCCTGCATGGCGATGATCAGGCGACGGCGCTCGATGCGGTCGGCCAGGGCGCCGCCCAGCGGCGCGAAGAGCAGCATGGGCACGGCCACGGCGACGCTGACCAGGCCGAGACCCTGCGCGTCGCCTGTCAGTTCGTGGGCGAGCACCGCGCGCGGGATGATCTGCCCGGAGACGCCCATGAACATGGCGGTGAAGCCGGTCAGCACCCAGCGGTAGGGCCGCTCGCGCAGCAGTTCCAGCGAGCTGTGCAGGCCGCCGGGCGCGGCCTTCGCCCTGGGCGCATCCATTAATGCGGGCGCCCGCGCATTCAGCCCCCCGCCTGGGGGATGGGCCGCGAACCCGCGCCGGCCGGCGCGCCGGCCTTCGCGACTCCGCTTTCCGCTTGCACCTGCGCTTCTTGCGCCGCGTGCGCGTGCTGTGCTTGCGCCTGCGCTTCTTGCGCCGCGCGCGCGTGCACTTGCGCCGCGTGCACCTGCGCGTGCGCTTCTTGCTCTTGGGCTTCGTCGCTTTCGGCGGCGCCGCGCCGCAGCAGCAGGCGCGTGATGTCGTCCAGGATCAGGCAGGCGCAGGGCACCATGAACAGCGAGATCACGGTGGCGAACACCACGCCGAATGCCAGCGACGCCGCCATCGGGATCAGGAACTGCGCGCCCATGCTGCCTTCCAGCAGAAGCGGCGTCAGGCTGGCGGCCGTGGTGATGGAGGTCAGCAGGATAGGGCGGAAGCGCGCCATGCCCGCTTCGCGCACGGCCGTGGCCAGCGACATGCCCTGCGCGCGCCGCAGGTTGATGTGGTGCACCAGCACCAGGCTGGAGTTGACCACCACGCCCGAGAGCGCCACCACGCCGAACACCGACATCATGCTGAAGCCGATGCCGCGCACCAGGTGCCCGATGATGGCGCCCACCAGGCCGAAGGGAATCACGGACATGATGATCAGCGGCTGCGCGTAGGAGCGCAGCGGCACGGCCAGCAGGAAGTAGATGACAAAGAGCGCCATGCCGAAGTCGCGCAGCAGGCTGTCCGTGGTTTTCTGGTATTCGCTCTGTTCGCCTTCGAAGGTGTAGGAGAGGCCGGGGAACTCGGCGCGCAGCGCGGGCAGCACCTTTTCGGTGAGGTCCGCATACACCTGGCCCGCGTTGGCGGAGTCTTCGTCGATGTCGGCGATCACGCCTATCACGCGCTTGCGGTCCGCGCGGTTGATGGTGGAGTAGCCGCGCCCGCGCTCGGCCCGCGCCACCGCGTAGAAGGGCGCCTCGCCGCCTTCGGGCGTGCGAATGCGCAGCTCTTCCAGGTCTTCCAGCGAGCGGCGGCGGCTCTCGGGGTAGCGCACCATCACGCGCACTTCGTTGCGCCCGCGCTGAATGCGCTGCGCCTCCGCGCCGTAAAATGCGTGGCGCACCTGGGTGGCCAGGTCCGCCAGCGCCAGACCCAGGGGCTCCGCCTCCGGGCGGATGGAGAGGCGCAGCTCGCCCTTGCCGTCTTCCCAGGAATCGCGGATGTCGTACACGCCCGCGTATTCCGAGATGCGCGCTTTCAGAATGTCGGCGGCGCGGCGCAGCTCATCGATGTCGGGGGCGGAGAGCTGCACGTAAATGGGCTCGCCCGCGTCGATGTAGTTGGAGGTGAAGGTGAGCTCTTCGGCGCCCGCGATGGGCGGGGTGAGGCGGCGCCAGTGTTCCACCACGTCGGCGGAGGTGATGGGGCGGTGGTCGCTGCCCACCAGCTCGATGGCGACGCCGCCGATGTGCGAGCCGCTGCCGGCGTAGTCCGTGTTCGGGCTGCGCGTGCCCAGGATGCGCTCGCCCGAAACCGCGAGCACGTGCTTGACGATGGAGCCCCCGTCGTCCGCGCGCACGCGCAGGTCCATTTCGTCGCGCATGGTGTATGCGGAATGCTGCAGCCTTTGCACCATGCGCTCGGTCACCTCGAGCGGCGTGCCGGCGGGCATCTTCAGCGAGGCGGTGATGTAGTCGCCCTCGATGACGGGCATGAAGGTGAAACGCAGGTAGCCGAGCGCCACCACGGCCGCGGTCAGCATCAGCAGCGCCACGGCGCCTGCCACCACCGAGTAACGCCAGCGCAGCGCGCGTGCGAGCCAGGGGCTGTACAGGTCGCGGGCCAGCCGCGTGAGGCTCTGCGACATGAAGGCCTGGAAGCTCGCCCAGCGCTCGGCGAGCGTGGCCGGCGCTTCGACCGGCGCGTTTTGCGCGGCGCCTTGTGCAGGCTGCGCAGATTGCGCGGCGTCCGGGCGAGGCGGCGCCGACGGTGCGACGGACGTGGCGGGTACGGCGGGGGCGACGGGCGCGGCGCGCGTAACCGGCCGGCCCGCGGCGTGGCCCAGGTGCGCGGGCAAAATCAGTTGCGACTCGACCAGCGAGAAGAACAGGCAGATCACCACGACAATGCCGATGTTGCCGAAGAAGTCGCCCATCATGCCCTCGGCGCCGATCATCGGCGCGAAGGCGGCCACGGTGGTGAGCACGCCGAAGATCACGGGGATGGTGACTTCCTGGGCGCCGGCAATGGCGGCGGGCAATGGTTCCTCGGCGCGTTCCTGGTGGGTGTGCACGTTTTCGCCGATGACAATGGCGTCATCCACCAAAAGGCCCAGCACCAGAATGAATGCAAACAGGGTGAGCACGTTGATGGAAAGGTTGAACAGGGCGAAGCACCAGAGCGCGCCTAGCACGGCGATCGGAACGCCCAGCGCCACCCAGAATGCAAGGCGCGGGCGCAGGAACAGGGAGAGCAGCACCAGCACCAGCACGAAACCGGTCAGGCCGTTCCGGAGCAAGATGCCCAGCCGGTCTTCCAGGTACACCGACTGGTTCTGCCAGATGGTCAGGGAGAGCCCCTCCGGCAGGCGCGCCTGCAGGTCTTCCACATATTCGAAGATGGTTTCGGTCAGGTCGAAGAGGCGCTGGTCGCCGACCCGGTACACCTGGATCATCACGGCGCGTTCGTCGTTGAAGGAAAGACGCCGCTCGTCTTCTTCGAAGCCGTCCACCACCTCGGCCACGTCGCGCAGCAGCAGCCGGGTGCCGTCGCCCCGGGTCATCACCACGATGCTTTCGAAATCCTGGCGGGAGTAGGCCTGCCCCTTGGCGCGCAGCAGGATTTCTCCGCTGCGCGCGCGAATGGCGCCGCCGGGCAGGTCCATGCTGCTGCGCTGCACGGCGCTCACCACCTGGTCGAAGCGCAGGCCGTGGCGGCGCAGGGACTCCTCGGGCACCTCGATGGAAATTTCGTAGTTGCGCGCGCCCATCAGGTCCGCGTGGGTGATGCCGGGCAAGGCGAGTATCTGGTCCCGGATGCGCTCGCCCCAGACCCGCAGCGCGCGCTCGCCGACATCGCCGGAGAGCGCCAGCGTCACCGCGTTGCGGCGCACGGTGACGTGGCTGATCACGGGCTTTTCGGTCTGCTCGGGGAAGGTGGTGATGCCGTCGATGGCGTTTTTCACGTCGGCCAGCGCACGGTCCACTTCGTAGTTGGGCGTCAGTTCCAGGGTGACGCCGCAGGCGCCCTCGGCCGCGTTGCTGATGATGCGGTCGATGCCCTCGACGCCCTGCACCTCTTCTTCAATGCGGATGCAGACGCCCTCTTCCACTTCTTCGGGCGCAGCGCCCAGGTAGGGCACGGCGATGGTGATGATCTCGATTTCGATATCGGGAAACATCTTCTGGTTGATGGAAGGGAGCGAGGAGAGGCCCGCCGCCAAAATGAAGAGCATCACCAGGTTGGCGGCGACGTGATTCTCGGCGAACCAGGCGATGATGCGCTTCATACGCCCCCCTCGTTATTCCGGTTGGCGAAGGCGTGCTTCTCGGCGAACCGGGCGATGATGCGCTTCATACGCCCCCCTCGTTTTCTCCGAGTGCGGGGGGCGGCGTCGGTGTCGAGGACGACGAAGTCGGTGAAGTCTGTGTCCGGGTTTGTGTCTGCGTGGGTGTGAGCGCCGGCGGCGGTGACATTTGCGTGGGCGGCGCCGGTGAGGTCGGCGACGTCGGCATGGTCTGTGTGGGGGGCGGCGAAGTCGGTGACGTCGGCGAGCTCTGCGTGGACGGCGATGTTTGTGTCGATGCGTCCGCCGCGTCCGCCGCTTCTGCGACGCGCACCTGCATGCCGTCAACCGCGCGCGCCAGGGGCGTAATGCAAACGCGCTCGCCGTGCGCCAAGCCGCCCGCCGCCACCACCACGCGCTCCGCCTCGGTGCGAAGCACCTCCACCTCGCGGAAGTACAGGCGCTCGCCCTGCAGCACCAGCACCCTGTTCTCTTCCTGCATCGCGGTGCGCGGCAGCACGAAGGCCCCTTCTACCTCGGCGCCTTCGATTTCCGCGCGCACGAAAAGCCCGACCGCCAGCGGCGGACGCGATTCGTGCGCGCCGTAGGGGTCTTCCACGCGCGCCACCAGCGTCACCATGCGGCTCTTCGGGTCGATCTCACCCTCGGTGCGCACGATGCGGCCGCGCCAGGCGTGTTCCCGGCCGGCAAAGCGGGCGCGAAGCCGGACGCCCGGGCCGAGCGCGTCATCGGCGAAGGGTGCGGACGCGTGCGGCGCGGCGGTCGATGCGGATTTTCCGGGCGCGGCGCCGTGTTCGGAGGTCTTGTCCGCGGCGGCTTGCGGCGCCGCCGGGTTCGCGGCGCTTTCACCGGCGCCGGGGCCGGCCGAGTCCGCGGAACTTTCCCCGGCGCCAGCGGGGGCAGCAGGACGCGCCGCAGCCGCGCTCGTCGCCCCGGGCGGGCGATAGCTGAGCGGCACATCCAGGTAGCCGAGTTCGCGGTCGGGCACCGGCAGGCGCACCTCGGCGTAATCGACGGCGTAAATGCGCGCCACCCGGTCGCCCCGCTTTACGAACTGGCCGAGATCCACCTGCTCGCTGCGCACGCGTCCCGCGTAAGGCGCGCGCAGCTCCGTGCGCGCGAGGTCGCGCAGGGCGTTTTCCAGCGCCACCTCGGCTTCGCGCAGCGCGGCCTGCGCGACGCGGTGCGCATTGCCCGCATCGTCGATGCGCGCCTCGCTGGCGATGTCCTGTTCCGCCAGGCGCCGCTGGCGCTGCCACTGCCGGGCCGCGCGCTCCGCCTCGCTTTGCGCGCGGGCCAGCACGGCCTCGGCGCGGCGGGCGGCCGCGTCGTAATCCGCCTGGTCGATGCGCAACAGCACCTCGCCCGCCTCGAAAAAACCGCCCGACACCAGGGCGGGTGAAACCTGCACCACCTCGCCCGCCACCTGAGGCACCAGGTCGCTCTCGGTGCGGGGCGTCACGGCGCCCTGGGTGCGCACCGTGAAAGCCACCGTCTCGCTCTGCACCGTCATCACCTCCACAAGCGGGCCGAGCGCACGGGGCGGGCGGCTGTCCGGCGCGGGGCGCAGCACGGCCAGCATCATCACGCCCAAAAGGCCCAGCGAAAGCAGCGCAAAGGGCGCCGCCACCCTGAGCGGTATGGCGGCCAGGAGGGATGCGAAACGGGATGCATCGAGTGAGAAGGGGAGTTTCATGCGCATGTGCTTTATCAACGGACGAGGCCGCTGGTCGGGCCGGCGGAGGCGCTATCGGCCCCGAAACGGCAGTGTCGTTCGCCGGGCCGCCGCCCTCGCCGCCCGGTAGCCGGGCCGGAGCCGCGTAAGCCCGATCCTTTCGTACAGGCGGCGACGGCCCGCCCTGTCAGCGGACGCGCCTGGCCGCCTGGGGCGACCCGCCCCTGCCGGGGCAGCCTGTTTTCCGTCCTTCCGTCCGTTCCCTTCGGGCGCTGGTGGCGTGCGCGGGAGTGTACCGACCCGGTGGGCCGGGGTCAGCCCTGCCCCCTGCCCTTGCGCTGGTTGGCCCGGCGGGCATCCCCCGCCTTGCGGAGCGCCTCGGCCCTGGCCGGGTCCACCCTGCCGTAGGCCGCCTTCCAGCTTTCGTCCCCGGCGGCCCAGGCGTAGGGGGTTTGCACCGTGGTGCGCGGCAGGCGCGCGTGTTCCAGCAGCTCCAGCGCCATGTCGAAGATGCCCTGCTGCATCGCCGTGTCGAAGGGGCGACCGCAGGGGTTGCCCAGCGGCAGGTCGCTGAACAGGAAGCGCGCAACGCCGCACTCTTCGACGATGTCGCGGGCGTTGCCCACCACCACGGTGGGGATGCCGTTTTCTTCCAGGCTGCGACTTACCAGGCTCACGGTCTGGTGACACACCGGTCATATAGGGACCAGCAGCACTGCATCCAGCGCATCTTCGCGGCAGTATTCGAGCAGGCGCGGGGCGTCCTGCTGCAGCGTGCGCCGCCGGCTGTAGTCCGTCGGCACGCCGTAGTAGCGCGGCGAGGCGGCGGCAATGCGCCCTTTTTTTGCAGCCTCGGCCAGGGCGGCCAGCGGCAAGAAGGATGCAGTGTCGTCGGTGTGCGTGGTTTCCTTGTCCCAGGAAAGATCGTCGGTGAACATGCGCTGCGGCGGCGGGGCGGCGGGCGCCGCATACACCTGCTTTTCGCCGCGCAGCACGCCCGACACCACCTGCTGACCCTGCCACGGGCTCGCCGTGGTGATGACGCCCAGCCTGCATTCGGCGAGCGGCTTTGTGAGCGGCGCAAAGGGCGCACCCTCGTGGCGCGCCCAGGCGTAGGGACGCTCGTAACCCTGCGCCGCGTAGTACTCCCGCGTGCGGTCGATGTAGGAAATGAAACTGCGGTGCGTCGTGGTGTGATCGGCGCGTGCGGTCATGAAGGATGCCCTCCCCGGGAATGGGGGATGGGGGATGTCTCCCGGCCCCCCGCCTCCCGGCCCGGGTCTGAAGCATACACCGGAACGGCGCGGGGCG
>CAZJXU010000115.1:0-4390 GCA_964550095.1 uncultured Spirochaetales bacterium
CCCCATCATCGTCAGCGACATGAAGCACATCGAAGCGGCGCTGCCGAAAGCCGTGCGGGAGAAAACCCGCTTCGTGCTTTTTTCATTCGACCCCGAGCGGGACACGGTGGAGAAGCTGGCCGCGTATCGCCGCAGCAGCGAACTGCTGGGCGAAAACTGGACCCTGCTGCGCGCGGTGGACGCCACGGTGCGCGAGCTGGCCGTGGTGCTGGGCGTGCGTTACAAGAAGGTGGGGGCGGATTTCGCCCACTCCAACCTGGTCTTCGTGCTGGACGCAGAGGGCGTGCCCGCGTTTCGCAAGCAGGGCCTCGGCAACGCGCCGGACGAGGCGGTCGCAGCGGTGCGGGAACTGGCGGCGCGCATTCCGTGACTGCTGCGCGGTAGATAGATGAACAGACTTCTCGGGGAAGAAGTCTCCTTGACAGGCTGTGGCATGCAACTAGTTCCAAAAGGAAGAAAAACAGATGCCGTCGTATGACTTCCAACTGTATACGGATGAACGTGATACACCTGCAATCGTTACCTGGAAAGGAGACGAAAAGAGCTACCAGATCACTCCTCCGGATTCTTCGGATCTCGAATTTCTGAAAACTAAACTATATCAATACTTCAGAAATCACGAATTTGCACCGGAGCTCCACAACGTAAACCAAAGATGTGATGTTATATGGAACGGAAACCCGACGGAATCTATCAACGACTTTTACGCGCTGCTGGTCTGGGCGTGCATGGGAATTATGAAAATACGTCCTCCTGATGAGTTGAATCTGGAGTATCCTATAGTCATTAATTGGATAGGGGAGCCCGAATGAAAATCGACGGCGCACTTTTTGCCAGCCTTGAAGATGCAGAAGCGGCGGCGGCGCAGATGGAGCAGGATGACTTTGCGGCGGCCTGGAGTTTCGAAGGGCCGCACGACCCCTTCCTGCCGCTGGCGCTGGCCGCGCGCGTCACCAAAAAGCTGCAGCTCGGCAGCGCCATCGCGGTGGCGTTCGCGCGCAATCCGATGCTGTGCGCGCACCTCGCCTGGGATCTGCAGGCGCTAAGCGGCGGGCGTTTCATCCTGGGGCTGGGCGCGCAAATCCGTGCGCACATCACGCGGCGCTTCGGCCAGCCCTGGTCGGCGCCCGCGGCGCGCATGGAAGAGTTCGTGCGCGCGATTCGCGCCATCTGGCATAGCTGGAACACGGGCGAGCGCCTGGATTTCCGGGGCGAGTTCTACATCCACACCCTGATGACGCCGGCCTTTAATCCGGGCCGGAACCCGCACGGCGACCCGCCCGTTTTCACGGCCGGCGTGGGCCCCCGGATGGTGGAAGCGGCAGGCGCCGCGGCCGATGGCTTCTTCGTGCATCCCTTCCATTCGCCGGCGTTCCTCGAAGCCGAAACCCTGCCCGCCCTTGCAAAGGGCCTTGCGCGGGCAGGGCGCACGCGCGAGAACTTCTGCGTTTCCTGCCAGACCATCGTGGCGCTCGGCGCAAACGACGCGCAGCTTGAAAGCGCGCGGAACAAGGCGCGCGGCCAGCTTGCATTCTACGCTTCCACGCCTGCCTACCGGGGCGTGCTCGATCACCACGGCCGTGGCGGGCTGCAAACGGAGTTGAACCGCATGTCGAAGGCGGGGCGCTGGCCGGAGATGGGCGGCAAGATCGACGACGAACTGTTCGATCTGCTGGCCGTCTCTGGCGCGCCGCGCGAGGCCGCCGAAAAACTGCGCCGGCGAAACGAAGGCTTCGCGGACCGCACCACGCTGATGCTCTACAACGAAACGGGCGAGGCCGATGCGGTGCGCGACCTGGTCAGGGCGCTGAAGTAAACTTCAGCTTTTCCCAAAGGCTCCTGAGTCGCGCAGCGCTTCGATGCGCGCGGCGTCGTAGCCAAGCACGGAGGCCAGCACTGCATCCGTGTCGCGGCCGACCGTAGGCGCGGGGGTCGGCGTGGGCAGTTGCTCTTCCGCAAACTTCACGGGGTAGGGCAGCATGTCGGCGCCGTGCTGCTGGTGCGGGTAGAGCGGAAAGCGATGCTGAAACTGCGGGTCGTCCAAAATGCTTTTCGGCGTGTTGCAGGGCGCGACGGGGAAGTTCTGCTCGTCGCCCAGGCGCAGCCACTCTTCAGAGCTTTTGCCGCGGAAAATCTCGCGCAGTTCCCGCTGCAGTTCCCGGTTGCCCCGGGCGTGATCGGCGAATTTCGAACCCGGCCACTTTTCAAAGAGGTCTTCGCGCCCGACGCACACGCAGAAGTTCTTCCAGAAAGCCTGCTCGCTGGCCATGAACAGCACGTGGCCGTCTGAAGAATCGTACATCTGGTAGCGGACGCCGCCCCGCATGCCGGCCGTGCCCGGCTCGCGCCGCTCGTAGTTGTCGGCCTTGTTGCCGGTCACCACGTCTTCCGGGCGCTCGTAGGCGAGCCAGCTCTCGATGCGATACCAGTCCATGTAGGCGGTGGAGTCGGACTGCGCGATTTCAAGCGCCGAGCCCTCCCCCGTTTCCCGCGCGCGCAGCACCGCGGCCAGGATGCCGAGCGCGCCGAACATCGGCCCGGCGTGTATGCCGATCGAGGCGTGCTCCGGTATGTAGGCGAAGCCTTCATCGTCGTAGGCGGCGCCCACCACGCCGCCCCAGGTGTCGTAGGCGATGCCGTGCGAGGGCAGGCTCTTGTACGGGCCGGTGGCGCCGTATCCCGAGATGTTGCAAAAGACGATGCGCGGGTTGATCTTTTTCAGGTCTTCGTAGCCCAGCCCGCGCCGGGCCAGCGCCCCCGGCCGCATCGCTTCAATCACCACTTCGGCGTGCTTCACCAGCTCGCGGTAAATGCTGACGCCCTCGTCGCTCTTCAAATCCAGCGCGATCGACTTCTTGCCGCGGTGGATGTGCCAGTGCAGCAGGGAAACGCCGTCGATAATCGGCCAGGTCATCTCCCGGATGTAGTCGCCTGCGGGCGACGCCACCTTGATCACCTCGGCGCCGAGGTCCGAAAGGTGCGAGCCGATGGCGCCGGGACCGAGCAGCGAGCTCTCGATGACCCGAAGCCCCGCCAGGGGCGCTTGCTTGTGTGACATGACCTTCTCCCCTTGTGTTCAGACGCCGCCTCTACCGCTTCCGCCGCCGACACAACCAGCACGGCCCGCGCCGCGTTCATCCTCCGGGCGCAGCGACAACGACGGTCGTTACTTCCATGCACAGCCCGCTGCCCATGACCGCGCCGCCTGTATCGTTACCGCTGACCGCACAACCAGCAAAGCCCGCGCCGCGTTCAGCGGCCCAGCACATCGGCTGCGACCAGTTCCTCCAGGTACTTCGCATCCCACCAGGTGATCTGCAGTTGCTTGGCGCGGCGGAAGAAGAGCTGAATGTCGTACTCCTGCGTGAAGCCCACCCCGCCCCACACCTGCTCGCACATTGCAGTGGTGTCCCGATAGGCATCGCAGGCAAAGAGCTTGGCCATGGGCGCCAGCCGCTTGACATCCCGGCCCTGGTCCTTCGCCCAAGCCGCTTCGTACACGAGGACCTTGCCGCCGTCGATGCGGGTGATGGCATCGGCCAGGTAGTGCGCGATGGCCTGGAAGGCCCCGATCGGCTTGTCGAACTGCTTGCGCTCCCGGGCGTATTCCGTGGTGATTTCGTGGGCGCGTTCGCAGCCGCCCAGGGCGATGGCGGCCAGCACAATCAGCGCGTCGTACATGACAGCGTCGAAAAAGCAGCGACCGCTGTGTTCGTCGCCCACGCACTCCGCCTCGGCCCCTTTAAGCTGAACATCGTACTGCGTGTCGGAGGCCAGGCTCTTCATCTGCTGCATCGAAACCGCGTCCTGCGCGGGGTCCACCATGAACAGCGAAATGTCCTGCGGCTGCGGCCCGGTGCGCGCGAGCACCAGCAGCGCATCCGCAGCGGAAGCGAAAGCGACGTGACGCTTTTCGCCGCTGAGCCGCCATGCATCGCCGCGTTTTTCGGCGCGAAGCTGCACGCCTTTCGGGCCGAAGCCGCCCTGCGGCTCCAGCCAGGCGGGGGCCAGCACGGCTTCGCCGCTCGCGATGCGCGGCAGCCAGTGCTGCTTTTGCGCTTCGCTCGCCGATGCGAGCAAGGCCTTTGCGCACACCACGCCCGAGTGGAAAGCGGGCGTGGGCGCCAGGGCGCGGCCCAGTTCTTCGTAGGCGATCACGGCTTCCAGCATGCCCTGCCCGCCGCCGCCGAATTTTTCGGGGACCAGCATGCCCACCAGGCCGAGCTCGCAAAGCTGCTTCCAGAGCGCGTCCGGGTAGCCTTTCGGGTCGTCTTCCATCGCGCGCACCACCTGCATCGGGCAGTACTCGGCGCAGAGGCCGCGCACCATGTCGCGCAATACCTGTTGTTCTTCGCTCCAGTCGAGATCCATCTGTGTTCTCCGGGTGTGT
>CAZJXU010000116.1:0-5109 GCA_964550095.1 uncultured Spirochaetales bacterium
ACAACCTGGCCGAGCAGCACCCGAAGCAGGTGGAGCGCATGGCGCGCGCCATTCACCGCCGGCGCCTGCTGTACCCGGTGACGGGCACCCGCTCGGAGCTGGTGCCGCCGCCCGGCTGGCGCGCGCCCAAAGACTGGGCGAGCTACCCGATCCCCCTCTCGGAGCTGCAGGAAAAGCCGGCGCCGGGCATGCCGCCCGAGAGCGTGCTGCCGATCCTCGATTTCCAGCACGGCGAGGCCGGGCGGCTGCTCTACGACTGCGAGCCCTGGCCGCTGCTGGAGGGCGGCCTCTGCCGCTGAGCCGCCCGTGGCGGGCAGGTACGGCGGGGCCCCGGGCAGCGGCAACGGAGCGGGGGCTTTCAGACGGTGGGCGTAGCCGGGCCAAGGGGGCCCGACGGGGGCCGTTTCGGACACTCGCAGCGGTCGGCCCGCGCGCCCGCCCCAGGCGGCGGTCGAGCACGTCCGTTGGCAAGTCAGGCCGTGCCCGCTTGTGTTATGCTTGCCTTGGCGCGCGCCGGTAGCTCAGTTGGATCAGAGCACCAGGCTTCGAACCTGGGGGTCGGGGGTTCGAGTCCTCCCCGGCGCGCCACGTCTGCCGGAGCATGACATGAAAGATTTTCAAAGGCGCTTGACCTGGGCCGGGGGCTTTTCGATTGCCCCGTTTCCGGGAGGACAATCGTGAAGGAGCGCGTGCTGCATGCAGATCATGGAAACAATTTGCGTCAACATACGCTGTTTAAACGGCGCAGACCTTCCCATATCCCCCATGTCCGGGTTGATGACGAAAAAGCCGATCCGCTGTCGCTCCGCCAGTCGCTGCTTATCCACGGGGATGCCTTACAGGCGCTGCGACGTTTGCCCGATTGTTCCGTTCAAACCGTCGTGACATCGCCGCCCTACTGGTCTCTGCGGGATTACGAAGTCAAGAACCAGGTCGGCAGAGATGAAACCCTGACGGATTATATCGAGAGCATTGTATCCGCTTTCAAAGAAATCCGGCGCGTTTTGCGGGACGACGGCACCGCCTGGCTCAACATAGGCGATATGTTTACCTCCGGGAATCGGCGCACCCGGGCGCCGGATCGCAAGAACCGGGCGCGGGCCATGTCGGTTCGCCCTCCTACTCCCGAAGGATTGAAACCGAAAGACCTGATCGGCGTACCCTGGCGCCTGGCTTTTGCACTCCAGGATTCAGGGTGGTGGTTGCGCTCGGAAGTCATCTGGCATAAGCCGAACGCCCACCCGGAATCCGTTCGGGACCGCCCCACCAAGGCTCACGAGACGATTTTTCTTTTGTCGAAAGATCAACAGTACTATTACGACATCGAGGCGGTGCATGGCCCTCGCATGCGTCGGCTGCGGTCCGTGTGGGAAATTTCCACGGAGCCCGTAAAACGACATAACGGCAGCGTTGACGATCACCCGGCCATGATGCCACTGTCGCTCGCGCGTCAATGCATTGCCATCACCAGCAAAGAAGACGGAATCGTGCTCGACCCCTACGCCGGGTCGGGGACGACTCTGCTGGCCGCACAGGAGCTCGGCAGGAAGTGGGTGGGAATTGAACTCAATGGTTCCTTTGTGGACTTGATTGAACGGCGCTTGAGCGATTCTCTTTCCGATCCTCAATGCCCCGGCCATTGAATGCAGGATGGACGATAGGGTCGCGGTTATTCCGAACCCTCCGCCAGGGTGTCGAGGCGCTCCATGGTGTCGACGTATTCCTGCGCCATTTCCTCCATCACGGCGCGCACCGATTTCACGTGGTTCAGCGAGCCCACCACCTGGCCCACGAAGTAGTTGCTAAGCGCAGCGGCGCCTTCGGACTTGTGTGCGCTGCGCGCGATGCGCTGTTGCGCGGCGCGCACCAGGCGTGGCTGCAGGGGCATGGGCAGGGGGTCGGGATGCTTCGGGTCTTCCCAGGCTTCGGTCCAGGCGCTCCTTAGCTGGCGGGCGGGCTTGCCGGTCAGCGAGCGGCTGCGCACCGTGTCGCGCGAGCTCGCCTTCAGGAACTTTTCCTTGACCACGGGATGCGTTTCGGCCTCTTCCGTGGTCAGCCACACCGAGCCCGTCCAGACTCCTTCGGCGCCCAGCGCGAGAGCCGCGGTGAGCTGGCGCCCGCTCGCGATGCCGCCTGCGGCCAGCACCGGAACCGGCGCCACTGCGTCCACCACCTCGGGAACCAGCACCATGGTGGAAATTTCCCCGGTGTGGCCGCCGGCTTCGGTTCCCTGCGCCACCACGATGTCCACGCCGGCTTCTACGTGGCGACGCGCGTGGTCCACCGTGCCCGCCAGCGCGGCGACCTTCACGCCCCGGCGCCGGCCCTCTTCGATCATCCACGCGGGCGGCGGCCCGAGCGCACTGGCGATCAGGCTGATGCGGTGTTCAAAGGCCAGCTCGATGACCTCGCGTTGCTGTTCGTAACCGACGCTGAACTCGCGGGGCAAGGTGAAATCTGCGGGCAGGGGCGGCACCCCGTATTCGTCCATGAGCTGGTCCAGGAAACGGGTGTGCGTTTCGGGGATTTTCGCGTCGAGGGCGGCTTCGTCGAGGGTTTCGCCGCTGCCGACAAAACGGGTGGGCAGGAGCAGGTCCACGCCGTAGGGCTTGTCGCCGACTTCCTTTTCGATCCACTCGAGTTCCATGCGCAGCGCGCCGAGCGAATGCCCCGCTACGCCGAGCACGCCGAGGCCGCCCGCACGGGAGACCGCGGCGGCGACGTCGCGACAATGGGTGAATGCGAATATGGGGAACTCGATCCCCATGGCTTCTGCGAGTTTGGATTTCACAAGGATGCTCCCGCCGGCCCAGGCGCCCATCCGGCCCGGGCGGCCGCCAAGCCGCGCAAGTACTCGGGACCTCCGAGCAGGTGACGCGCAACGCCGATGCGCTTGAACCAGAAGTGAAGGTTCTGTTCGTCCGTCCAGCCGATGCCGCCGTGCACCTGCGTCGCCTGGGACGCGATTTCGCGGCCGATTTCGGAAATATGCGCCAACACCTGGCAGGCCAGCAAGGGGGTTTCTTCGGGCCGCGCATCAAAGATATGGGCGGCGTACCAGAGCAGCGAGCGGGCGGGCTCCAGCTCGGCGATCATTTCGGCGCAGATGTGCTTGACCGCCTGGAAGGATCCTATCACGCGGCCGAACTGCTTGCGCTGCCCGGCATAGGCGACGGCCTGCTCGATCATGGCCTCGCAGGCGCCCAGGGTGTCCGCGGCCAGCGCGATGCGGCCGGCATCCAGCATGCGGGCAAGCACCGCGCCTGCGTCTTCCAGCACCCATTCGGGCGCGGCGCCATCCAGCACCACTTCGCAGGTATTGCGAGTGGCGTCGATGGTGGAGAGCGGGGTGCACACGGCGCCCGGCGCGGGCAGGGGCAGGAGCGCGAGTTGCTGCGCGCCCACTGCCAGCAGCAGTGCATCTGCGTCCAGGGCGTCATGCGCCATCATGGCCTTGCCGTAAAGGCGCCCGCTGCGAAGTTCGAGCCCGGCGCCCTCGCGAACCGAAAAGGTCTCGGTGAGGGCGACGCCGATGATCGCGTCGCCCGAAGCTACGCCGGCCAGCCGGTCGCGGGCGGCTGCGGCTGCGTCGCCCGCGGCGTCGCGCAGCGCGATGGGCGCCAGCACCGAGGAACTGAGAAAGGGCGATGGGGCAACGGCGTGGCCGAGCGCCTGCGCGATGAGCGCTGCGTCCAGCAGGCCGAGGCCGCTGCCGCCCTGAGCATCCGGGATCAACGCCCCGGTGATGCCCAGCTCGGCCAGGGCGCGCCACAGCTCGCGATCCTGGTGGGCGCCGGATTCGCGAAAGGCGCGCACCTTGTCGATGGGCATGCGCTCGGCCAGAAAGGCGCGCAGCGTGCTGCCCAGCAGTTGCTGGTCTTCAGAGAGTCCGAAATCCATTGCTTCGTCCCTTCCTGCTCAGCCCGACTGCGCGGGTTTGGGTTCGCGCGGCATGCCGAGCCCGCGCTCTGCGATGATGTTCTTCTGTATCTGCGCCGTGCCGCCTCCTATGATCAGGCCCAGCGAGAAGAAGGCGTGCGCCTGCCAGAAGCCGCGCTCGCGTTCGTACTTGCTGTGGTCGTAGAGCGCGCCGAGTTCGCCCATCACGTCCAGCGCCAAGGAAGCGATGTCGAAGTTCAGTTGGCAGTTTTGCAGTTTCACCACCAGGCCGGCGACGCCCGGCGGCCTTCCCTTCAGGTTGCAGGTGAGAATGCGCATGGCGTGGTACTTCATGGCGAGCATGCGCGCGTGCAGTTTCACCAGGCGCTCCAGGAAAAGCGGCGAGTTCAGGGTGGAGACTCCACCCACGGTTTCGCGCTCCATCAGGCGCACCAGGCGCAGCAGCGTGCCCTCGGCGTTGGCGTTCAGGCTGTTGCGCTCGTGACCCAGCGTGGTGTTGGCGATTTTCCAGCCCTCGCCGCGCGCGCCGACGATGTTTTGCCTCGGCACGCGCAGGTCGGTGAAGAAGAGCTGGTTGAAGGAGTTCTCGCCGATGTCCCCGGACATGGTGCGCAGCGGACGCACTTCGATGCCGGGGGAATCCATCGAGACCAGCAGGTAGCTGATGCCGGCGTGCTTGGGCGCATCCGCTTCGCTGCGCACCAGCAGGAACATCATGTGCGCCTTGTCTGCACTGCTGGTCCAGATTTTCTGGCCGTTCACCACGAAGTGGTCGCCGTCGTCGCGCGCGGTGGTTTGCAGGCCTGCCAGGTCGCTGCCCGCCCCGGGCTCGGAGTAGCCCTGGCACCACAGCATTTCGCCGCGCATGGTGGGCGCGATGTAGCGCTGCTTCTGTTCTTCGGTGCCGTGCTGCAAAAGGGTGGGCACCAGCATCGAAGGGCCTTGCGCCGGCATGCCGCGCGGCGCGCCGGCCTGGTTGAAGGCCTCGTCCATGATCACGGTTTCCAGAAGGTCGGGCGCAGCGCCGAAGCCGCCGTACTTTTTGGGGATGGTGCGCGCCCAGTAGCCGTGTTCGATCAGCAGCGAGAGCCAGCGCGACCATTCCTGCGGCGCTTCGTAAGGGCCGCCGACGGGCTTCTGCTTGCCGTGCGTTTCCAGAAAGCGCTGCACCTCTTCGCGAAAGGCTTCGTGGTGCGCGCTGTATTCGAG
>CAZJXU010000117.1:0-4830 GCA_964550095.1 uncultured Spirochaetales bacterium
CCCTCCGCATCGAAAAAGCCGCCCGCCCGGCCCGCGCAGCGCCGCCCGGACGGGGAAGGGGCAGCCCTGTGAGGCCCGCCGCCACGCTGCACGAACACAGGGAGCGTACGCCAAGGTGATAGAACTCTTCATACGTCGCCCGGTGCTGACCTGGATGCTCACGCTCGCCCTGGTGGTCTTCGGCGTGCTCGGTTTCGCGCGCCTCGGCATCGACGCCTACCCCGAGATGGAATTTCCGCGGGTCATGGTGGGAGTCAGCCAGGAAGGCTCCACCCCCGAGGTGATCGAAGAGGACGTGGTCAGCGTGCTCGAGGAGTACCTCACCACCATCGAAGGCGTAAGGCGCATCCAGTCGCGCTCGGAACTCGGTCGCGCCTCCATCGGCGTCGAGTTTGAACTGGGTACCAACGTGGACCGCGCCGCCGAAGACGTGCGCGACCGGGTGAATCGCGCACGCATCGAGCTGCCGGGCGATCTCGAGCCGCCGATCGTGATGAAACTCGACATGAGCGGTTACCCCATCATGTTCATGCCCCTCTTCACCGAGCGCGATGCGGTGGAGACCACCGAATTTGTCGAAGAGTTCATAACACCCAGGCTGGAGACGACGCCCGGCGTGGCGGGCATCGAGGTGTTTGGCGGGGTGGAGCGGGCGATCCGCATCTGGCTCGACGGCGAAGCGCTGCGCGCGCGCCAACTGGCCGCCACCGACGTCATCGCCGCGCTGCGCCGGGAACACGTGGACCGCCCAGGCGGCATGCTCGAAGGCGGCAGCACCGAGTACGCGGTGCGCACCGACGCCGAGTACCAGTCGGTGGAAGAACTCGCCGACATGGTAATCGCCTACGAAGCGGGCGCCCCGGTGCGCCTGCGCGACGTCGCCCGCCTGGAAGACGGCGCCGAGGACCAGCGCTTCTACACGCGCTTCGACGGACAGCCCGGCATCGGCCTCAGCGTGGTGAAGGCGACAGACGGCAACGCCGTGGCCGTTGCCGCCGAAGTGAAAAACCGCGTGGACGACATGCGCGCGCTTCTGCCCGGCGACATGTACTTCAAGGCCCGCGAGGGCTTCATGGACATGACCCAGGCGATTCGCGAGGCGGTGGCCGAAGCCCAGTTCAGCCTGTGGTTCGGCGCGCTGCTGGCCACCCTCACCGTCTTCGTGTTTCTGCGTCGCCTGCGCCCCACGCTGGTGGTCGCGCTGGCCATTCCGCTTTCCCTGGTGACGACATTCGGCGTGATGTGGGCCTTCGACTTCACGCTCAACACCATGACCATCCTGGGCCTGACGCTGGCCGTGGGCGTGGTGATCGACGACGCCATCGTGGTGCTGGAAAACATCGAGCGCCACAGAGAGCGCGGCGAGACTCCCTACAAGGCCGCGAGCGCGGGCGCGCGCGAAATCGCCTTCGCCGCCACCGCCGCCACCATTTCCATCGCCGCGGTGTTCTTGCCGGTGGTGTTTTCCGAGGGACTGGTCAGCAGCTTCCTCAAGGAATTCGGCGCCACGGTGGCAGGCGCCGTGATGGTCTCCCTGGTGGTGGCGCTCACCCTGACGCCCATGCTGGCCGCGCGCATCCCGCCTCCCGGGCCGCGCTCGGCCGGCTCCATCTACCACCTCTTCGATCGGGGCCTCACGCGGCTCGAAGCCTTCTACCGCCGGGTGATCGCGCTCTCGCTGCGCCACCGCGCGCTGACCCTGGCAGGGGCCGGGTTCTCCTTCGTGCTCGGCCTGTTCATCGCGGGCACGCTGGGCACGGAACTCTTCCCCGTCGGCGATGAAGGCGCCTTCTACGTGCGCATGGAAACCGCGCCCGGCACCAGCCCGGAAGGCACGCGCGAGCTGCTGCTCAAGAACGAAAGGTGGGTGCTGGCGCAGCCCGAGGTGGTGAGCATTTACGCCGCGGCGGGTTACGCGGGCACCATGGACGGCGGCGCCCGGGCGAACACCGGCATGATGATGGTGGTGCTGACAAACCGCGACGAACGCGAGCGCAGCGCGCAGGAGATCATCGCCGCCATGCGTCGCGACCTGGGCGAAATACCCGGCCAGAAAATCCGGGTGGACGACATGTCCGGCTCCGGCGCGGGCAGCGGCGGCGCGCGCTTCGAAGTGGACCTGCGCGGCAATCTGGAACTCGAAGAGCTGAACCGGCTGGCGGGCCGCGTGATCGCCGGGCTGGAACGCCGCGGCGGCTTCGTGGATTTCGAGCGCAGCCTGAAACTCGGTCGCCCGGAACTGCGCGTCACCCCGGACCGCGAAAAGGCCGCCGCCCTGGGCGTCGATGCGGACCAGTTGGCTTCCACCGTGCACGCCATGATCGGCGGCATGGACATTGGAGTGTTCAAGCAGGGCGGCGAGCGCCACGACATCCGCATGCGTTTAGACGCCGAAGACCGCGACGCCCCGTCGCGCATCCTCGACCTCTACGCGCGCACCCGCAGCGGCGAAGTGGTGGAGCTGCGCAACCTGGTGAACGTGGAAAAGACGGCCGCGCCCAGCGCCATCACCCGCGTGGACCGTCAGCGCACCGTGCGCATTTCCGCGGACCTGGCGGGCAAAGACCTCGGCACGGCGCTGCAGGACGCGCAGGAGGTGGCCGCCGAGGTGCTTCCGGACAGCGCGCGCCTGGTCCCCTCCGGCGGCCTGGAAGAAATGGTGCGCGGCTTCGCCCAGCTCACATTCATGCAGGCGCTGGCCGCCCTGGTCATCTACATGATCCTGGCCGCCCAGTTCGAAAGCATCGTGCACCCGCTGACCGTCATGCTGGCGCTGCCGCTGGCCATGGTGGGCGCCTTCGGCGGCCTGGCGGCCTTCGGCATGACGCTGAACATCTTCAGCATGATCGGCCTGCTGCTGCTGTTCGGGCTGGTCACCAAGAACTCGATCCTGTTGGTGGATTACGCCAACCAGTTACGAAGACAGGGCATGGACAAGGTAAGCGCCATGACCACGGCGGCGCCCGTGCGCATGCGCCCGGTGCTGATGACCGCGCTCTCGATGATTTTCGGCGTGGCGCCGGCGGCGCTCGGCATCGGCCCCGGTTCGGAATCCAGGGCGCCGATGGCCGTCGCGGCCGGCGCGGGCATGATCTCTTCCACGCTGCTGACCCTGGTGGTGGTGCCCGTCTTCTATCTGGTGCTCGACGACTTTGCCGAGTGGGTCAAGAAGCGGCTGCGCATCGGCGCGCAAGGCCACGCGGCGCTTCGCTCGCCCGCAGAGGCAGGGCCGCCCGCGATGGATGAATTGTCAAAAGACGAGGCGGCGTCAGTCCGTCGATAAACCGGCCCGCTTCCCGTGAGCCGGCCCGCCGCTTGCCCAGGCCGGGCGCCTGGGGCAAGTTCCACCTCGCACGTCGTCGCCGGCGCGCGACCGCTCAAACCCGGGCGGGCCTGCCGGGCCGCCGCTCACCGCTCGCCTTTCCCGAAGGAGATTTCGATGCAAAACCCCAGGCACTTCCTGCAGCCGATGGCGCTCGGCGCGCCTGCGCCCTTTCGCGAAATCCCGCAGCGTCCTTCGCGCATGATTCACTTTTTCGACCCGAGCAATCCGCGCATGGCGGACAAGGTTCCGAGCCTGGTTCCCAAGGTGGACATCCTGCTCGGCAATCTGGAAGACGCCGTCGAAGTCAAGAACAAGGCTGCAGCCCGCGAGGGCTTTGTGCGCATCGCGCAAGGCACGGACTTCGGGCAGACCCAGCTCTGGACCCGCGTGAACAGCCTCGACAGCCCCTGGTTCCTGGACGACGCCATGCTGCTGGTGGGCGAAGCCGGCGAAAAACTCGACGTGATGATGATCCCGAAAGTGGAAGGCCCCTGGGACATCCACTATGCCGACCGCCTGCTGGCGCAGCTCGAAGCGCGCCACAAGCTTCCGCGGCCCATCCTGATCCACGCGCTGCTCGAAACCGCTTTGGGCGTTGCCAACGTGGAAGCCATTGCCGCCGCCTCGCCGCGCATGCAGGGCATCTCGCTCGGCCCGGCGGACCTCGCGGCCAACCGCCGCATGAAAACCACCCGGGTCGGCGGCGGCCACCCGGGCTACCTGGTGCGCGAAGACCCGAACCCGGACGACGAAAACGCGCCCCGCGCCGCCGCGCAGCAGGACCTGTGGCACTACACCATGGCGCGCATGGTCGATGCCTGCGCCTGCGCGGGCATCCTGCCTTTCTATGGCCCTTTCGGCGACATTGGCGACGCGCTCGCCTGCGAAGACCAGTTTCGCAACGCCTTCCTGATGGGTTGCGTCGGCGCCTGGTCGCTGCACCCAAATCAAATCGAGATCGCGCGCCGCGTCTTCAGCCCGCCGGTGGAAGAGGTGAAGTGGGCGCTGCGCGTGATTGAAGAAATGGGCGACGGCAGCGGCACCATCATGATCGACGGAAAGATGCAGGACGACGCCACCGTGAAGCAGTGCAGGGTGATGGTGGAACTGGCCACGCTGATCGCGCGTCGCGATCCGGAAATGGCCGAGGTGTACGCGCTCAGTTAAGGCGCACTGATCTGCGCGCGCCGCCCTTCGCCGCCGCGTATGGACCTATCGCTCTCACTCCGCCTCGCCGGCGCCGCCCTTCACCGCCGCGTCGCGCCGGTTTTTGCGCACGCGCCGCACGTCCGCTTCCCGTCTCCGCCGTGTATGGGCCGGTCGCTCCCGCTCCGCCCCGCCGGCGCGTTCAGTCCCGGGCTTCGGCCCCGGGCGATTCGTTTCGTACCCGGTAGTGATACCGGTAAAGACTCGTAAACCCGGCGCCCCGGTACAACCCCTGCGCCGCTTCGTTGTCTTCTTCGACCTGCAGGTACAAAAAACTGCCGCCCCGGATGATGCTCCAG
>CAZJXU010000118.1:0-10676 GCA_964550095.1 uncultured Spirochaetales bacterium
CGAAGCTGCAACCGCCACATCCGCTGTCGCATCCAGCGCGCCCGCCGAAGCCGCCGAAGCCGCAGGTGCGGTCGAAACAGTCGCGCCCGCCGTCGGTTCAACCGAAACCTCCGAAGCCGCCGAGTCACCCTCAGCGCCGCGCGGCGATGGCCCGGTCAAGATCGAAAGCGAACTGCTGGACATCACCACCACGCCGCGCGGACGCGAGCTGCGCTTTCGCGGCAAGGTGAAAATCCTGCAGCAGGGTCTGCAGCTCACCAGCGCCGAGGCGGACGCGCTGTACCCGCCGGGCGAACAGGAGCCCACGGAAATCCGCGCGCGCGGGGGAGTCCTCGTCGTGGAAGAAGGCGCCACGGCCCGTTGCGAAGAGGTCTTCTTTGAACGGGTGCGCAGGCGGCTGGTGTGCTCCGGCGCGCCCGCGCGGGTCGAGAGGAACTGCGAGCGCCTGCAGGGGGATTCGATCACCATGGCCTTCGCCGAACAGCGGCTCACGGTGCAGGGCGCAGCCGCGCTGGAACGCCGGGCCTGCACCGAGGCGGACGCGCCATGAACGCGCACGCATCGAACGAAAGCGAAAGCGGACGCGCCATGAACGCGCCCACCACGCCGCACGAAGGCGAAAGCGGGCAGGCTGTGAACAACGCGCCTGCGCTGCGCGCCGAGGGCCTGAACAAGCGCTACGGCGAGCGCACCGTGGTGCAGGGGCTCGACCTCGAAGTCCGCCCCGGCGAGGTGGTCGGCCTGCTCGGACCCAACGGCGCCGGCAAGACCACCACCTTCAACCTGGTGATCGGCGCGGTCAAGCCCAGCGCGGGCCGGGTGTTCCTGGGCGCGCGCGACATCACGGAACTCACCATGTATCGCCGCGCGCGCCTCGGCATCATCTACCTGCCGCAGGAGCCCTCGGTGTTCAGCGGCCTCACGGTTCAGGGCAACCTGGATGCCGTGCTGGAAACCACGAAGCTTTCCGCCTCCGGGCGCCGCGGCCGCCGGCAAGCGCTGCTGGAAGAATTCGGGCTGGCGCAGCTCGCGCGGCAGCGCGCCGACGCCCTCTCCGGCGGCGAGCGGCGCCGCCTGGAAATCGCGCGCGCGCTGGTGCTCGAGCCCGCCTTTCTGCTGCTGGACGAGCCCTACACCGGCATCGACCCCATAACCGTCGGAGAAATACAGGAACTGGTGCGCAGGCTGGCGCAGCGCGGCATCGGCATCGTGATCACCGAGCACCGGGTGCGCGAGGCGCTGGGCGTTTGTCACCGGGCCTACGTGGTGAACGACGGCCGCATTCTGCGCCAGGGGACGCCGCGCGAAATCACTGCAGACCCGGAGGTGCGCAAGATCTTCCTGGGCGAAGACTTCGCACTCACCTGAGCGCACGCAAGCGCACGCGGCTAAGCGCACGCGGGAAGCGGAACCATGGCGATCGGCATCAAGCAACAACAGAAACTGAAGCAGCAGTTGGTGATGACGCCGCAGGTGCAGCAGTCCATCAAGCTGCTGCAGGAACCCCGGCTGGAACTCGCGCAGTTCATCCGGGACGAGCTCGAACAGAACCCGCTGCTCGAGGAAGTCGAACCGGAGCCCTTGCCGGCGAAAGGCGAAATGCCGCCGCCCGCGCAGCTCGCCGGAGAGGAAAGCGAAGCGGCTGCGCGCACGCGCACGGAAGTGGAGACCCTCGCCGGAACAGAGTGGCGCGACTACATCGACGCGCGCGAACGGGGCGCCTTTTCTGCACCGACGCAGGATGAAGACGCACGCGGCCCGGCCGAGGCGCCCGCCGCCGAATCGAGCCTGCAAGAACACCTGCGCGCACAGCTGCCCGTCGCTTCCTTTTCCGAGGCGGAGCAGCGCGCCCTGGCTTGGATACTCGGCAACCTGGACGAAGACGGTTACCTGGAGGTGGGCCTCGATGAAATCGCAGCGGGGGCGGAGGCCGACCTCGAGTGCGCCGGGCGCATGCTGCAGCGGGTGCAGGCCCTGGACCCCGCCGGCGTGGCCGCCCGGGATTTGCGCGAGTGCCTGCTGCTGCAGCTCCGGCGCCGGGGGCCGGAGGGCGCGCCGGCCGCCCGCCTGGTGGAGGAGGCCTTCGAATGCCTGGAGCGCCGCGACCATGCCGGCATCGCGCGCCGCACCGGTCTTTCGCCGGAGGAAATCACCCGCGCCGAGCGCTGCATCCGCGAGCTGGACCCAAGGCCGGCCCGCGCCTTCGGCGGGGAGGCGCCGGTGTATATTACGCCCGATGTCTTCGTGATCGAGGACGAGGGCGAGAACGAGGGCGGGTTCCGCGTGGTGCTGAACAACGACGACGTGCCGCAGCTGCGCATCCAGTCTTCGTATCGCAACATGCTGGGCGATTCGGAAAACCTGCCGCAGGAGGCGCGGGACTACGTGCAGGAGCGGCTGCGCTCGGCGCTGTGGCTGATCCGCTCCATTCAGCAGCGGCAGCAGACCATCCGCAAGGTGGTGGAGAGCATCGTGCGCAAGCAGCGGGAATTTTTCGAACAGGGCGTGGCTCACCTGAAACCGCTGACCCTGCGCGAGGTGGCGGACGACATCGGCATGCACGAATCCACCGTGAGCCGGGTGACCGCCAGCAAGTACATGCAAACCCCCTACGGCCTGCTGCCCTTCAAGTACTTCTTTAACCCCGGCCTGCAGCGCCAGGGCGGGGGCGCGGTTTCCAGCGAGAGCGTCCGGGAGAAAATTCGCGCGATGATCGCCGGGGAGGATGCGCGGGCGCCCCTCTCGGACCAGCGCATCGTGGAACTTCTGGGGGAGCAGGGCATCGACATCGCGCGCCGCACCGTGGCCAAGTACCGTGAGGCGCTGCGAATCCTGTCCTCGGCAAAGCGCCGACAAGTCGGCTAGGGTTCAGGCGCCGGAGCGATAACGATGAAGATCATGGACATCCTGGTGGAGGGCGCCCTGGCGCTGGACCTGGCGGCGGAGGACAAGCCTGCCGCGCTGGAAGAGATGGCGGGCAAGCTGGCCGCCGCCGAGCCCTCCGTGGAAAAGGCGCGCCTTCTGGAGGTGCTGAGCGAGCGCGAAAAGCTGCAGAGCACCGGCATCGGGGACGGGGTGGCCATCCCGCACGGCAAAATCCCCGGCCTGCAAAAGCTGATGGCCGCCTTCGCCCGCAGCCGGCGGGGCGTGGCCTTCGATTCCATCGACGGCAAGCCCACCCACCTCTTCTTTTTGCTGGTGGTGCCCGAGCACGCCGGCGACCAGCACCTGAAGGCGCTGGCGCGCATTTCGCGCTTCTTCCGGGACGCCGCCTTCCGCGAGGGCCTGCTCAAGGCGGACAGCGCCGAAGCGCTGCTGGAAATCATCGCGCGGGAGGACGCCCGGGCCTGAGGCGGCGCCGCGCCCCCAGCATCCCTTGCCGCCTTTACAGGAAATTCCCCATGCGCCCCGGCATTTTGATCGTCTCCCACTATCGTCTCGGTGATGAAATGCTGCAGGCCCTGCGCCTGATCACGCCCGAAATAAAGGGCTTTCACACCCTCAGCGTGACGCCCGGGCAGTCTGCGCCGGAGCTGCGCGGGGCCTTCGAGCAGGCGCTCACGCAGGCCGACCAGGGGGGCGGCGTGCTGGTGCTCACCGACATGTTCGGCGGCACGCCCTCCAACATGAGCCTCTCCTACCTGGGCGAGCGCAACCTGGAGGTGGTCACCGGCTTCAACCTGCCGATGCTGATCAAGCTGGCCGAGATGCGGGACGCCCTGCCGCTCCCGGAGCTGGCGCGCATGGTCAAGGACTACGGGCAGCGCAACATCTCGCTGGCCAGCGAGCTGCTGCTTCCGGACGTGGACGCATGAGCGAGGGCGCCCTCCAGCGCAGCTTCGAGGTGGTCTCCGAACTCGGCCTGCACGCGCGCCCGGCGGGAGAGTTCGCGCGCATCGTCGCGCGCTTTTCCGCCGAGGTGCACGTGGCCCGCGGCGAGGCGGGCGAGTGGGTGAACGGCCTCAGCGTGCTCGATTTGCTCTCGCTGGCCGCCGGGCAGGGCGCTCTGCTGCGGGTGCGCGCCAGGGGGCCGGAGGCGCGCCAGGCGCTGGACGCCATCGGCGAATTGCCTGCGCTGGCCCCGAAAAAAAACCCGCAAGAGCCCGGCAAAGGCTGACACCGCCGCCGCCATCTTCTACCTTACCGCCCGCAGCCGGCCCAGGGGGGCCGGGCGGAGAGACAAACTGGCGAGCCGGGGCGGCGCCCTGGCGTGCTGTCCAGGGGCGAGGGGGCGCGTCGCAGCCGCAGGGCCGCGCGGGCAGGGCGGGCCAGGCGGGCCGCCGGGTCGGGGCGCCGGCGGGGTCCGGCAAGCCCCGGCAAGTCCGGTCGTCCCGGCAAGCCCCGGCAAGTCCAACAGTCCGACAGGTCAACAGGCCGCCACATCTACAGGAGCGCCACTTCCCGATGAGCGCACGCAGCGTTTTCACATCCGAATCGGTTTCCATGGGTCACCCGGACAAGCTGTGCGACCAGCTCAGCGACACCGTGCTGGACGCCGTGCTGGCCGAAGACCCGCAGGGCCGGGTGGCATGCGAAGCCCTGGTGGGCGCCGACCTGGTGGTGCTGGCCGGAGAAATCAGCAGCGCGTGCAAGCCGGATTACCCGGCGCTGGTGCAGGACGTGGTGCGGGATGTCGGCTACACCGAGCCGGGCACGGGTTTCAGCGCCGATGAGTGCGAGATACTGGTGCGCATCGGGGAACAGAGCCCGGACATCGCGCAGGGGGTCAACACCGGGGAGGGGCTGGACAAGGACCAGGGCGCGGGCGACCAGGGCATGATGTTCGGCTTCGCCTGCGACGAAACGAAGGAACTGATGCCGATGCCCATCTCGCTCGCGCACCGGCTGATCGAGCGCCAGCGCGAACTCTTCGAAACGGGCGCGCTCCCCTGGCTGCGCCCCGACGCGAAGTCCCAGGTCTCGGTGGAATACGCAGGCGCCGGCAGGCCGGTGCGCATCAGCGCCGTGGTGCTCTCCACCCAGCACGCGCCGGATGCAGAGCAGGCGGATATAGAGCAGGGCGTGCGCGAGCAGATCATCGAGGCCGTGCTGCCGGGTGAACTGCTGGACAAGGACACGCGCATTCACATCAACCCCACCGGCCGCTTCGTGATGGGCGGGCCCAAGGGCGACGCGGGCCTGACCGGCCGCAAGATCATCGTGGACACCTACGGCGGGATGGGGCGGCACGGCGGCGGCGCCTTCAGCGGCAAGGACCCCACCAAGGTGGATCGCAGCGCCGCCTACGCGGCGCGCTGGGTGGCCAAGAACCTGGTGGCTGCAGGACTGGCCGGGCGCTGCGAGGTGCAGCTCGCCTACGCCATCGGCGTGTCCGAGCCGGTCTCGGTGCGCGTGGACAGCTTCGGCACCGCCCGCGGGCCAAGCGACGAGACCCTGGCCGAGCTGGTGTGCAAGCACTTCGACCTGCGCCCGGCCGGCATCATCGAAGAGCTGAACCTGCGCCGGCCGATTTATCGCAAAACTTCCTACCACGGGCACTTCGGCCGCGAGGGCTTTCCGTGGGAAGACACCACCCGGGCGCAGGAACTCGCCCGGGCGGCGGGGTGAGCACATGATTCCTCTGCAAGCCGATGGGGTGGGCTTCGTCCAGTTTCTGCCCATCATCCTGATCCTGGTCGTCTTCTGGTTCTTGATCATTCGCCCGCAGCAGCGCGAGCAGAAAGAGCGGCGCGCCATGCAGGACGCCCTGAAGAAGGGGGACCGGGTGGTGACCTCCGGCGGCGTGCACGGCGTGGTGAACGGGGTCGAAGAGCACGTCATCACGCTGGAAGTCGGCGCCGGGCAGGGCGGGGGGCGCGTGCAGATCAAGTTCGACCGGGGGCGCATCGAGCGGCGGCTTCAGGCCGCCGAAAAAACCACGCCCTGACGGCGCGGCGGAGTCACAGGCGAAGATGAAAACACGGACGCGCGCGCTGCTCACGGCCCTGCTGGTGCTGTGCCTCGGCTATGTGGCCCTGGCGAACTTCGTGGACAGGGAAACCCGGGAGCAGGCATGGTGGCTGCCCGACCAGGGGCTGCGCCTGGGGCTCGACCTGCGCGGCGGCGTGCACCTGGTGCTGGGCCCCGACCTGGAATCGGCGCTCTCGCAGGAACTCGCCTCGATCAAGGGCATCCTGGAAGACGAACTGGAGCGGAAGGACATAAGCGGCGTGACCGGCGCGGTGGCGGACAAGCGCCTGCGCGTTACCGCGCCCGCGGCGAGCGACGCCGAGGCGGTGCGCGAAATCACCGACGACTACACGGCGGTGACGCGCAGTGAAGCCGAGAGCGACGAGGGAACCGTCTTCACCTTCGAGCTCACCTCCGATCAGAGCGACTTCGTGCGCGAGCGCGCCCTGCAGCAGGTGCTGGAAGTGCTGCGGCGGCGCATCGACGACCCCGCCACCGGCATCCCGGAATCCGTGATCACCCGGCAGGGCCGGGAGCGGGTGCTGGTGCAGATACCGGGCGTGGAGCAGGTGCCCACCGAGCTGATCACCGGCAAGGGCTTTCTGGAATTCAAAATCGTCGAGGACACGGCGGAGAACGAGGAGATCCTCACGCAGCGCTACCCGGACGGCCTGCCGGAGGGCATGCAGATTGCCACGGAGGTGGCTCCGGACGGCAGGGTGCTGGCCGCCTACCTGGTGCCCGAGGTGGCTGCCATCACCGGCGACCTTCTGGATAACGCCTTTTCGCGGTTTGACGAGCAGCGTGGTGAATGGACTATCAGTTTTACCTGGTCCGACCGCGGCGCCGATGTGTTCTCGGAGATCACCGGCGACAACATCGGCCGCGGCCTGGCGATTTTGCTGGACGGCCGGGTGCATAGCGCGCCCGTGATTCGTTCCCGGATTCGCACCCAGGGACAAATTTCCGGAAGCTTCACCCAGCAGACAGCGGCGAACCTGGCGATCATTCTGCGCGCGGGCTCGCTGCCCATCGACATCCGCATCGAAGAAGAGCGCACCGTCGGCCCGGCCCTCGGCCGCGACTCCATCGACCGGGGCCTGCGCGCCTCGCTGATCGGCCTTTTGGTGATCGTGCTCTTCGGCATTTCCTACTACCGCCTTTCCGGCATCTACGCATCGCTGGGGCTCTTCGCCAACCTGCTGATGCTGCTGGGCCTGATGTCCCTGGCTCGCGCCACGCTCACGCTGCCCGGCATCGCGGGCCTGGTGCTCACCATCGGCATGGCGGTGGACGCCAACGTGATCATCTTCGAACGCATCCGGGAAGAGATCCGCCAGGGCCGGACCACCAGCGCCGCCGTCGCGGCGGGTTTTCAAAAGGCGCGCTGGACCATACTCGACGCCAACATCACCACCCTGGTGACGGCCATCATCCTCTTTGAATTCGGCACCGGCCCGATCAAGGGCTTTGCGGTAACCCTCTCGGTGGGCATACTCACCAGCGTATTTTCCGCGCTGGTGATAACCCGCCTTTTCTACGCGTGGCGCCCGGGTGAAAACGGCGACGCCCCGCTCTCGATCTGAGCACCATGTTTGAAATCATCCGTCCCGGTTCCAGCTTCTCGCTGATACAGCGCTGGCCCTTCTTCGTGGCGCTCTCGCTCGCAGTGCTGATGGCAGGCGCGTGGGCGGTGTTGAGCGGACGCGGGCCGATACTGGGCCTCGACTTCGCCGGCGGCACCGAGGTGCAGGTGCGCTTCAACAGCGCCGAGACGGACGAGGGTGCGCTGCGCGGCATCGCCGCATCGCTCGGCATCGAGGGCGTTTCCGTGGTGCGCTACGGCGAGACGGAGGAGGAGTACCTGGTCAAGTTCCCGGGCGAGCGCCGCATCCCGGGCAGCGACCCAAGCGCGCCCATCGACGAGAGCACCGACTACGTGGTGGCCCTGCAAAAACGCATGGCGAACGAGATTGGCTCGCTGCAGGTGTCGCGCACCGAGTTCGTGGGACCCAAGGTGGGGGCCGAGCTGCGCGACGACGGCCTGTATGCGGTCGGCCTGGCCTGCCTGCTGATCCTCATCTACATCGCGTTTCGCTTTTCATCGCGCTTTGCGCCGGGCGCCGTCGTCGCGCTGATGCACGACGTGCTGGTGACCTGCAGCATCTGGATGCTGCTGGGCATGGAGTTCGACCTGCGCGTGCTGGCCGCGGTGCTGGCCATTATCGGCTACAGCCTGAACGACACCATCATCGTCTATGACCGCATCCGCGAAAACCTGGAGCTGCACACCAACCGCGAGCTGCCCGAGGTGCTGAACCGCAGCATCAACCAGACCCTCTCGCGCACGCTGCTCACATCGATGACCACGCTGGGCGCCGTGCTGGCGCTGCTGATCGTCGGCGGCGACGTGGTGCGCCCCTTCGCCCTGACCATGTCGATCGGCGTGGTGGTCGGCACCTATTCCTCGGTGTACATCGCGGCGCCCACCTTGCTGCTGTTGGTGGGCCGGGGCGGAAGCGACAGCCTGCGCGGCAGCGGGTGATTTGGGGAGTCGTACTCATGGCAACCGGTAAGCGCACATCCCGGAAGTCCGAAGGCAAGCGGAAAAGCTCCGGCGGCACCGCTGCTCAAGACGACGTGCGGGGCAACGAGTTGGCTGAAATCAAAAAGCTGCTCGCCCGCATCAAAGAGATGAGCGCCCAGCAGACCGACGGAAAGTGGCTGGAGGAAGCCACCGTCCTCGCAAGCAAGCTGCTGCCCGACTGGGAGTTCGAGAAGTGCGAACCCTGGTCGGAATGGAAAGACAGGGAGAAGGTGTTTCCCAAAAGCACCACGGCGAAAGACCTGGGCATCGATCTGGTGGGAACGAAGAGCAATGGCGACCTGGTCGCTATTCAGTGCAAAGCCCGGAAGCTCGATGCCAATGGGGTCGGAGACGACATCAGCAAGAAAGATATCGATTCTTTTACAGGCGCATCCTCTGCTCCGGTCTGGTCGGAGCGCTGGGTGGTCACCAACGGCGCCGTCAGGTTCGGCGGGAATGCCCGGGAGCAGGCGGCCCTGAGCAAACATCCGATTCCACCGGTGAACCTAGCCTACGAGCTGCGTCAGCGAGAGACGGAACTCTCGACGCCCGAAGAGGACTGCGAGCACTGCGACCCGAATTTCCAGGAAAGCGATAATCGCAAACCCCGGCAGACCCGGTCGTGCATGCAGAGGGAGGCGGTGGACACTGCAGTCAAAATCCTGCGCGAGCATCGGTGTTCGGAGAGCGGCGGGCTGCCCAAGGGCGAAGCGCGCGGCAAAATCATCCTGCCCTGCGGCACGGGCAAGACCCGCATCTCGCTTCGGATCGTCGAAAAACTGACATACGACGGGAACATATCGGTCGTCCTGTGCCCCTCCATCGCGCTGGTCGCGCAGATTCGGCGCGAGTATCTGAGCCACACGAAGCATCAGTGCCTGCGCCCGCTGGCAGTCTGCTCCGATGAAACAGCAGGCTACGACCCGAAGAAGGAAGGCACGCGCTCGCTCGCCGACGACCCGACCATCGACGGGAGTAACGTGAGCAGTGACGATGTGAAGGGACAGGTCACCACCAACCCGAAGGAAATCGCCGCCTGGATCAAAAGCAAGGATGCCAAGGGAAAACTGAACGTCATCTTCGGCACCTACCAGAGCGGACATCGCATCGCAGAGGCGCTGAAGAAGGCGAAGGCGCGGGTGAGCGTGCTGGTGGCGGATGAGGCGCACCGCACCGCAGGCCTCCCGCGCCACAAAAAGGAAGAGGTGAACCAGCGCATCAAGAACTTCGCGCTCTGCCACGACCGCAAGGCATTTCCTGCGGAGTATCGCATCTACCAGACAGCGTCCCCGCGCGTGTACCGCAAGCAGATGGCGCGCCGCCCCGATGCAAGCAACTACATCGTGCGCTCCATGGACGACGAAACCATTTTTGGCGTTGACCTGTACCGCAAGAGCTACATCGAGGCAGTCAACAACGGCTGGCTCTCGGACTACCGCATCATCGCCGTCGGTGTAAACGACCAGGGCGCCTACGACAGCGCTAACGAACTGGCGCGCGCTGCGGAAAAGATGGGCGGCAGACGCAAGCTGATCACCAGGGACTTCATGAACGGTCTCGCGTTCACCATGGCGATGGGCGGCGCGACGGATGCCGACGGCGAGCAAGGCGTCCCGATCAAAAGCTGCATCGCCTTCATGAACACCGTCGCCGGCTCGAAGGAAATGGCCAAAGCCCTGGAGACGCCCCAGGTGCGCGAATGGCTCCAGACCTGGCTGGATGAAAACGCGCCGGGCACGGAGGCCGCAGAGTACACGCTGGAGCACGTGGATGCCTCCAGCAACGTGACGGCGCGTGACAACGCCAAGGACCGGCTCGCCAAAGCCTCGGCGGAGGAGACCGCCCCGCACGGTGTTTTGAACGTGGGCATCTTCGGGGAAGGGACGGATTCCCCGTCGCTTTCGGCAGTGGCCTTTTTGGAGCCCCGCAAGAGCCCCGTCGACGTAATTCAGGCAGTGGGGCGGGCCATGCGCAGGGCGGAGGGCAAGCAGTTCGGGTACATCATCGTGCCGATTCTGATCCCGCCGGACGCCGACCCCGAGAAGTGGCTGATGACCAGCGACGAGCGGGAGTGGGAGGCCCTGGGGCAGATACTGCTGGCGCTGAGGGCGCACGACGAGCGCATCGAGGACAAGCTGGAGGACCTGATGCACCTGGTGCTGCCTCCGGAACCGGAGAA
>CAZJXU010000119.1:0-1801 GCA_964550095.1 uncultured Spirochaetales bacterium
GCGCTATCCCGCCTCGAATCCCCGGTGATCATGGCGCTGTTGAAATCCAGCGTCCACTCCCAGATCGCCTGGTGCATGCCGCTCACGCCAAAGGCGTTCTCGAAACCCCGGCGCACATCGGGCAGCACATCCGGCAGCGGCTCCGAATACCACTGCGCGACCTGCTGCAGGTGCGCGCTGTCCTTTGATGCATCCCGCGCCGTCTTGCCCGCCGCCGCGACATACTCCCACTGCGCCACAGTCGGCAGGGTCATGCCCCGGGCCTCGCAGTACGCCTTGGCCGCAAACCAGGAAACGTTCACCACCGGGCTGTGCGCCGGGGCCGCCGGGCCGAGCCGGCCTTCCCCCTGCCAGTGCAGCAGGTAGCGCTCGTCGGCGAACAGCTTCGCCGCGGCGGAGCGCCGCCACTCGGGATGCTGCTGCGTGAAGCGCAGAAAGGCCGCATTGGTGACCGGGTAGCGGTCCATCTCGAAGGCCGCGACGGAGATAACTTGCGCATCGGCGCCTGCGCGGGCGCGCCCGACCGGGTCCGCGTCGCTGGCCGTGTACAGGGGGCGCACCCGGCCTGCCGGAATGGCGACCGTTCCGGAGAAAACGCCGACCGTCTGCTGCTGCTCCGCCGAAGAAGCCGCAGCGGGCCAGGCGATCAGCCACGCCAGGCAGAGCAAGGCAGCCGTCGCCATGGACGTGAAAACGGCGAACGCAGCGCTGCGAAGCATCCGCGTTACTGCAACCGGCCGCCGCGGCGGCGCGATGCTTTCGTCTGCTAACAAGACGGGAACAGCTTTCATGACGCTGTCGCACCGGTGCGCAAAGCCACGCTTAGCACGTCAACCGGCTCACCAGCCGACCGCGCCGGTTCATCAAGACGGGCTGGCGCTCGCCTTGCCGCGCCGCTTCGGAATCTGCGCTGGTGGAGCCAGCGCTGCTGGTGGAACCGACGCTGGTGGCGGAACCGGCGCCACTGGCGGAGCCGGCACCTGCGCGCCCGGCGCCGGGCTCAAGGCTGGTAGGGCTCATCCGCCTGCTGCCCGGAGTAGATGTCCTTCGACTTCGCTTCCGGCATCATGCTCTCATCCGCCGTGACGTTCAGGATGCCGACCGCGCCCTTGTTGAAGGCCCGGAAGATGGCGTGATCGACCAGCACGTAGTCGCCCGGCGCCTGGATGTCCATCTCCACAATGGCAGAGCCGCCCGCCGGGACCAGCGTCGTCTGCACGTTGCGGTTCACCTTCGTGCCGCCCTCGATGTACACCTTGTCGAACACCTCGCCGATCACGTGGAAGGAAGAGATGTGGTTCGGGCCGATGTTGCCGACATAGAGCCGCACGCGCTCTCCCGTTTTGGCTGCCAGCGCGCCGGGCCCCGTCAGGGCGCCCACCGAGCCGTTGAACACGACGTACTCCGGCTCTTCCCTGATGGCCTTTTCGATGTCGAAGGGCTGCAGGCCGGCCTGCCCGTAGCGGCCCCTCGTGTAGAACTCGCTTTGCATCACGTAGTACTCGCGGTCAACCTGCGGCAGGCCGTCCTTCGGCTGCACCAGGATCAGCCCATACAGGCCGTTGGCGATGTGCATGCCGACGGGCGGCACCGCGCAGTGGTAGATGTACAGGCCGGGGTTGATGGCGCGGAAGGAGAACACCGAAGTTCTGCCGGGCGCCGTGGTGGAAGAGGCCGCGCCGCCGCCCGGGCCGGTGACCGCGTGCAGGTCGATGTTGTGCGAGAACTTGTTGTCCGGGTGGTTGTGCAGGTGGAACTCCACCAGGTCGCCTTCGCGCACGCGGATGAACTTGCCGGGAAC
>CAZJXU010000120.1:0-6046 GCA_964550095.1 uncultured Spirochaetales bacterium
GAAACGCCCTCTTCCACGACCATCTTCCGGTCCGGGTAGTCCTGCACGGTGATGCTGAGCGCATCCACGTACTCGCGAATGGAGCGCGGCAGATCCTCCAGCGCCTCATCGACGGCGCGGCCAAAGAACTCCTCGCTGACCGGCTTCGGCATCCGGTACTGGCCGGGATCCAGCGCATACGCCTGCTGAAAGGCGCGCTTTGCGACTTCGTGATCCCCGAGCCGCTCGTTGACCAGGGCGAAGTAGTAGGCCGCGTGCGCCGCCTCCGGGTCGAGCAGCAGCGCCTGTTCGAACTGGTCCCGCGCGGCCTCGAACTCGCCCAACTCGAAGCTGAGCTGCCCTTCGAAGGAGCGATACACCCCTATCTCGGGCGAGACGGCCGCAGCGCGCCGCACCAGGAAGAGCGCGCCGTGCAGGTCTTCCAGGTAGAAGAAGGCCTTGGCCTTCAGGTAGTACACCTCCGCCTCGGTGGCGCGGTCGAGGCGCGGCGCTTCGCCCTCGCCCGCCAGCAGCATGTCGCACTGGCCGAGCGCGAGCTCAAAACAGCCCATCTCCTCGATCAGCAGCTCCGCGCGGTTCAGGCAGGCGGTGACGAACTTGGGGTCCGCCTCGATCGCCATTTCAAAGCGGCGCAGCGCATCTTCCGTGCGGCCCGCATCCCAGAGGATTTCGCCGCGCCCGTTGTGGGCCTCGGCGCCGTCGGGGCGCGCTTTCAGTGCTTCGTCCAGCCAGACCAGCGCCTCTTCGGTCTGGCCCCGGTGCGAAGCCTCCATGGCGTGGTCGAGGCAATCCCAGTAACGATCCTTGTCCTTGTCTTTCATGGGAACTCTTTGGGACGGTCCGCAAGGACCGGTGGGGGGTTTACGGCAGGGGCTCACCATAGCAGAATTCAAGGGCCGAAAGGCGCTGGGGGCTCCGTCGAAAGCGCCCTGCAAGTGCTTGAAATTGAAAGCAAAAACACGAAATTAAAAAAATTTCCGGGGCGCCGGGCGAGGCGGCGGACGGGGCGATGGAGGCAGGCGGCCCGAGGGGGGCGCGCAGGGGCCGAATCGGCGCTACAACCCCGTTTTCAGCGCCTCGCAGGCGGGGGAGGAAAGCATGATTCTGGAGGGAAAAACCCTGGTGATTTCGGGGGTCGGGCCCGGCCTCGGAGGCGAAGTGGCCCGGCGCGCCCTTCGGGACGGCGCCCGGCTGGTGCTGGGCGCGCGCAACCCGGAGCGGCTGGCGGAGTTCGCCACCGGGCTCGACCCGGGCGGCGGGCGCATGCTGGCCCACCCCTTCGACATCACCAAAGCGGAGGACTGCGAGGCCATCGTGGCCGCCGCCGAGCAGCGCTTCGGCGGTGTCGATGCCCTGGTGCAGGTTGCAGCGCTCGACTCCGTGTTCGGCGGCATGGAGGCGTGCAGCGCCGAAGACTGGCGCCGGGTAATGGAAGTGAACGTGATAGGAAGCTGGCAGTTGTGCCGCGCCTGCGCGCCCGCGCTGGAACGGCGCGGCGGCGGCGCGCTGGTGCTCGTCGGCAGCCAGAGCTACGCAGAGCCGCCGCAGACCGCGCAACTGGCTTACGCCTCTTCCAAGGGCGCGCTGATGTCCGCCGCCCTGCAAATGGCAAAGGAACTCGGGCCGAAGAAGATTCGCGTCAACACCGTGGTGCCCACCTGGATGTGGGGGCCGGCGGTGGAAGGCTACGTGCGCTGGCAGGCCGGAGAGCGGGGCGTTCCTGAAGACGTGGTGAAGGGCGAAATCGAAGCGCGCTTTCCGCTCGGGGAAATCCCCAGCGACGGCGACGTGGCCGAAGTGATCGTGCTGTTCTGCTCCGACCGCATGCGCATGGTGAGCGGCCAGTACCTGCGCGTGGACGGGGGCGAAAAGGTGACGGCGTAGGCGGGGCGCTGCGACACTGCGACGTCGCGGCGCTGTGACGGGCGAGCGCTGCAACGGGGCGACAACGCGACGTGTGTTGGCGTCGCGCACGATGGGTTTCGGCGCGGCAGTGCAACGACGACAGAGCGCACGCGGGGTTTTGGCACGGCGCGCAAAAACCCGGCGCACATCCGCTCACACCACGCATTCATCCCTGAAGCGTGCAATCTGCTGGGCCGTGTAGCCGAGTTCGCCCAGTATGTCATCGCTGTGTTCGCCAAGTTCGGGGGCAATGGGACCGGGCGCCGGCGGCGTTTCGCTCATCGCAATCGGCGAGCCCACCATCGCCGGCGCCGCCTCGCCTTGCCGGCCTTGCCCGCCCGCGGCGCCGGGCGAGCCGGGTGCGCCGGACGCGCGCAGGAAGTAGCCGTTCGCCCAGGCGCCCGGATCTTCCGCCACTTCCCGGTAATCGCGCACCGGCGCGTAGCGCACGCCCATCTCGCGAAACACCTCGCACCATTCCCGCGTGGTCTTCGTGCGGAACGCGGGGGCCAGCTCGTCGAACAGAAGCTTCAGGTCCGCCCGGTCCGTCATCATGCCGAGAAAGCGCGGGTCGAGCGAAAGCTCCGGGCGCTCCATCGCGATGAAAAAGGCGTCGCGGCTCTGCGGCGGCACGCCTATCACGCCGATCCATCCGTCGCTCGTCTGAAAGATGCCGTAAAGTCCGCGCAGCAGCGGGTGGCTGTAGCCGGAGCGGCCCGGCACTTCGCCGGTCAGCAGGTAGTGCGAATACTCCGACGCCTGCGCCCAGATCTGCCCGCCCAGCAGCGACACCTCCACCTTTTGTCCCTTGCCGCTGCGCGCACGGTGGAACAGCGCCGCCAGCACGCCCGCTACCAGGTTTTGCGAAGCAATGTGGTCTGCGATGGTGACGCCCACCGGCGAAGGCGCATCGCCCTCGTGGCCGATGGTGCTGATCAGCCCGCCCGCAGCCTGCCCGGCCAGGTCCGCCCCTTCTCGCTCTGCGTCGGGCCCGGCCGGGCCGAATGCACTGCCCGCAGCCCAGATGATGCCCGGGTTGAGTTCACGCAGCGCCTCGTAGCCGAGACCCCAGGCGTCCATGGTGCCCGGCTTGAAGTTGCTGAGCACCACGTCGGCCTGTTTCGCCATGCGCCTGAAGACCTCCGCACCGTCGGTGGTACGGAGGTCCAGCGTTATGCTGCGCTTGCCGCGGTTGCAGGCGATGAAGTAGGCGCTGCGCTGGTCGTCCGCATCGACAAAGAGAAAGCGGGCCAGGTCGCCCATGCCGGGCAACTCCACCTTGATGACATCGGCGCCGAGGTCGCTGAGCATGGCCGCCGCCTGCGGCCCCTGCACCAGCAAGCCCGCCTCCAGAACCCGAATGCCGTGCAGCGCGCCTTTGGACATGGGGCGGATGATACCGCAGCACGGGGCGCCGCGGCGGGCGGCGGCGCCCGGAACAGGCGGGCCGGGCAAGCGGGTGGCGCCCGGCCCAGCCAGCATCGCCCTTTCAGCGCCTGACTTACCAACGGACGGGCACGCCCGCAGCCTGGGGCGGGCGTCCGTATCGGCCGCGGGCCGGCGAAAGCCTTCGGTCGGGTGCGCTCCGCCCAGCCCGGTCAGCGCCTTTCAGCGCCTGCGCAGCGCCTCGATAAAATCCTTCACCGCGACATCGACATTGTCCATGTCGCTCTCGAGCCGCTCTGCGGTGCGCGTCATCTCCGGCAGGTCCTGCTGCACGGTGCGCAAATCCTGCGGGCCGAGCTGCAGCTCCAGGTAGGACACGCGGTCGCGCAGATCCGCCAGCAGCAGATCCATGCGCTCGCCCGCGCCGGCCAGCGCCGTGGCGAGCTGGTCGTAGCTCTCGCGCAGCGCCTGCAGCTTGCGCCGGCTTTCGCCGCGCAGCCCGGGGTCGGCAATCTTCACGCTCTCGAAATCCCAGTCCCTGATTAATGCCCGGGTGCGTTTTTCGATGGCCGGGAGGCCGCGCCTGGCCCGGCGCACCCGGCCTTTGGCGCTCTTGAACTCGCCCCGCATCTTTTTGTGCACGCCTTCCACGCCCGCGCCGTCGTAGGCCGCCAGCGTCTTCAGCGCAGCCAGCGCGGTTTCCAGTTGGTCCCGGGCCTCGTGCTGATCGCCCTGCGCCTCTTCCACCAGGTCCGCCAGCAGGTCGCGCGCATCGGCGCCCAGCAGTTGCCGGGCATCGTAAACCGCGCCCGCGCAGCCCAGCCACAGCGCGGCCCCGGCGCACAGTGCTACGGCAGGCAGCAGGCCGTGGGCGAGAGGGCCGAAGCGGCGAACATGGCCAAAGCGGCTGAAGCCCCTGGCGCTTTTGAAGCCTTTGAAGCTTCCGAAGCTGATGAAGCTTCTGAAGCTTCTGAAAGCGCTGCAGTTGCTGAAACGTCCGGCGGGCATGGTGTGCAATCCCCCTCTCAGCCCGAAGCCTTGAGGTGCTCCCCTATCCAGCCGATCATCGTTTCGTACAGCCCCTGGATCATCGGCGCCGCCGTGGCTTCATCGACGCCGTCGGGCTGGAACTCGCAGGTCCACTCGATCTCCGCGCCTCCGCCGCCCGGGGCATCCTGCACCCGCACCACGGCGCGGTAATCGCTGACCGGCAGCGGCAGGCCCTCGGAAATGGTGTAGATGAGCGTGCGGGTCTTGTCGTCGCTGGCTTCGAGCCGCTCGCGAATGCCGCCCTTGCCCTCGCCTGCGGGGATGATGCGCACCATGCCGGGCCCTTCGCCCTCCACCCTGACGCTGCCCTCCGGGACGGGCATCCACTGCACGTTTCCGAAATCGGCCAGCAGCGCCCAGAGCCTCTCGACCGGAACATCGACAACCTTCTTCACGCTGGTGCGCGCCATGAAGTCTCCTTTTCCTTCCTTGTTAATCAGGGGGTCGGGGGGATACACAGCCCGCCTCGCGGCCCGCCGCCCCGTCACAGCCCCCCGGCATCGGGCCGGCCTGCGCCTGAACCCGGGCCGCCCCGTCCACCGTCTGTACCCGCGCCCCGCATCATAACGAATCGGCCCGTGTCGTCCTGAAACAGGGCCGGTCGGCGCCGCCCGGAGCGACGGTCGGGCGCGTCAACGCCCGCGCAGCACGCACACGAAACGGCTATGCTGCGGGCCAAACGGGAGGAACCGTCATGTCGTCCACCATCACCTTGAAACCCCTGGCCGCCGCGGCCTGCGCCATCGCCTGCTGCGCGCTGAGCCTCGGCCTTTTGCCCGCAGCGGCCATGCACCACGGCGGCAAAGCGGAAGCCGAAGCCGAAACGCCCGAGCCGGTGCGCACCGGGTCGGGGCTGGAAATAACGCACCTGCGGGAAGGCACGGGCAGCACGCCCACCGCCACCAGCCGGGTGACAGTCCACTACACCGGCCGCTTCGTGAGCGGCGAGGTATTCGACAGCAGCGTCGAGCGGGGCCAGCCCGCCGTCTTCCCGCTGAACGGCGTCATCCCCTGCTGGACGGAGGCGCTGCAACTGATGCAGGTGGGAGGCAAGGCGCACCTGGTGTGCCCCTCGCGCATAGCATACGGCACGCGCGGCGCGCCGCCCACCATTCCGCCGGGCGCAACCTTGCACTTCGAAGTGGAACTGCTCGCCGTCGAGCCCTGACCTGACGACGAGCGACGACGACAAACAAACGCCGAGCCCTGACCCGGCAAAGCAGAACCCCGACCACCGACAAGGCGCGCACTGAGCGCACGCACACCCGTCAATCGCACGCCCCGCAAGGCGGGCACCGCCCGCCATTCCGCCGGGCGAACGCCGGGAGAGGAACACAGCATGGCCATCGTTGAACGCATCGCCCAGGAAGGGCCGCAGCGTCGCTACCGCGTCAGCAGCCCGCGCGACTTAACGCCCATTGGCGAATTCGAAGCCGCAGACGCGGGCGAAGTGCGCGCCGCCGTGGAGCGTGCGCGCAAAGCCCAGGCCGCCTTCGCCGGGCTTTCCTTTGCCGAGCGTGCTGCATACCTGTGGCGCCTGGTGGACAACATCGTGGAGCGGCAGGACGACATCGTCGAGCTGGTGATGAAGGAAACGGGCAAGCCGCGCAACGAAGCCGTTTCCATGGAAGTGCTGGCGCCTTGCATCCAGGCATCGCACTACGCCAAAAACGCGCACCGCTACCTGGCCACCCGGCGCCGCACG
>CAZJXU010000121.1:0-5041 GCA_964550095.1 uncultured Spirochaetales bacterium
CGGTCCACCACGCTGGATAGCTGCTTCAGGTTGCGGCATTCCTCGGCGACATCGACGTGAGGCAGGTACTTGTCCATCACCGAGTCGCCAAAGCCCCAGGCGCTGGGGCTCTCCGGGTTCAGCCACACCACGTCCTTGGCCTTGTTGTGGATGTCGCGCAGGCACCAGGCGCGCGGGTCGTTGTAATTGTTGCGCGCGTCGCCCAGCACCAGCACCGTGGTTTTGTTGTCGATGGAAGCCAGGTGGTTCATCCAGAACAGGTGAAAGGCGCGGCCGAAGTTGGAGCGGGTATAAACGTTGATGACGTCGCCGCCGTCCAGGGCCTTTTCGATGGCGGTGTTGATGTCCTTGCTCTTGAAGATCGACGTCACCTCGCCGAGTTCCGACACGAAGACGAAGCAGGAGATTTTGGTGAAGCACTCCTGCAGCGAGTACATGAACTGCATCATGAAGCGCGACACGTTGGCTACGGAAGAAGAGACGTCGCACAGGATGACCAGCTTGGGGCGGTCCTTGCGGCGCTCGCGGAAGATCAGCTCGAAGGGCACGCCGCCGTGGCCGGCGTTGCGGCGCAGCATGTTGCGCAGGTCGAGCTTGCCGCGCTTCAGCCGCCGCTTGCGAATCGAGAGCACGTTCTTGATGCGCTGGGCCAGGCGCGCCACCACCTCGCGCATCTTGCGAATCTCCTCCTCGCTCAAGTTGTAAAAGCTCTTTTCCAGCAGGCTCTCGCGGCGAAACTTCTCCATGTAGTCGAAGTTCTGCTGTTGCAGCTCGCGCTCGGTGTAGTTGCGCACGCTCTTGCGCAGCGCCTCCATGAACTTCGCGATCACCTCGAGCAGGGCCTCCGCCTGCGCGTCGTCCATGCCCGCACCCTGCAGGCGCGCGGCCAGGCTCTGCAATTCTCCCGCGGCGCCGTCGGCATCAAGCTGCTCCATGGTGCGCCGCGTGAAAAACCCGATCTGCAGCATGTTCTCGATGCGCTCGATGCCCGCGTCCTGCGCGGCCTGGCGTACCAGGCGCTCCAGCGCGGCCAGGTCCTGGTTCAGCAGGGCTGCCGCCAGTTCCGAGAGTTCGGGCGCCTCGCCCGGCAGGGTTTCGAGCCCCTGCCGGAGCGCCTCCATCAAGGCATCCAGGTCGATGTGCTGCCCGATTTCCGCGCTGGCCTCGTTGAAGGAGTCCCGCAGGCCGTCGTAGAAGGCCGACCAGTACAGGTCGAATAGCTGCTCGAAGGCGGGCAGGTCGTCGGAGCGCTTCACCATGGTGCAGCGCAGTGCGTCCCGAAACACCTCGCGGTCGCCGAAGGAGAGTTCGTCCACGGCCGTGAAGGCGTCGAGCGACTCGGCCACCGAAACGCGAATGCCGCTCTTGCGCAGCAAGTTGGTGAAGTCGATGATTTTTTGCTGCACGCAAAAGCTCCGCGCGGCGGTGGATTGAACAGGCGCCTAGTGAAGCACGCCCTTCTTGGCCGGCTGCCCGGGCAAAGGTCGCTTCCCGGCCTGCGCCGCCTGGTCCGGTTCCTGTCCTTGTTCCTGGCCCGGTTCCGGGGGGCGCACCACCAGCCGCCCGAGTTCGCCCCGGGCCTTCTGGATGTCGCCTTCGTACTTGAGGATGACGTTCAGGGTGTCGTTCAGCACCGCCTCGTCGAGTTCCGTCGCGTTCAGCGCGAGCAGCGCCCGCGCCCAGTCCAGGGTCTCGCTGATCGAGGGCGTCTTTTTCAGGTCGAGCTTGCGCAGGCGCTGCATCACGCCCACCAGCTCTTCCGCCAGACGCGCGCCGATGCCCGGCGTCTTGGTTTCCAGGATGCGGCGCTCCAGGTCCTCGTCCGGGAAGTCGATGTGCAGGTGCAGGCAGCGCCGCTTCAGTGCGTCGCTCATCTCGCGCGCGTCGTTCGACGTGAGGAACACGAAGGGACGATGCCGCGCTTCCAGCGTTCCCAGCTCGGGCACCGTGACCTGGAAGTCCGAAAGCACTTCCAGCAGGAAGGCTTCGAATTCCGGGTCGCTCTTGTCCACCTCGTCCACCAGCAGCAGGCTCGGCGTTTCGGAGGTGATGGCGTGCAGCAGCGGCCGCGGCACGACGAAGCGCTCGGAAAAGAAGACGCTGTCTTCCCTGCCGACGCGTTCGGCGGCGTCCGCCAGGGTGGTCGCATCGGCCATCACCTCGGAAAACTTCTCCTTCAAAATCTGCGTGTAGAGCAGTTGCTTGGAGTATTCCCACTCGTACAGGGCCTTGGCTTCGTCCAGCCCCTCGTAGCACTGCAGGCGAATAAGCGGACGGTCGGTGGCCCGGGCCACCACTTTGGCGAGGTCGGTCTTGCCGACTCCTGCCGGGCCTTCCACCAGCACCGGCTTCTCCAGCCGGGTCGCCAGGTACACCACGGTGGCGATGTCCTTGCCGCAAATGTAGCTCTGCTCGCCGAGTTGCCTGATGACGTCTTCTACGCTTTCGAACATCCCTGCTCCCCTCTCTTTTCTTTCTCAGCTCATGAAGTGAAGAACGTGGCCGAGTTTCTCTTTCTTGGTGCGCAGATACTCGCGATTCTTCTCATTGGGCTGGATTTCCAGGGGCACGCGTTCGATGATCTCCAGCCCGTAGCCCTGAATCCCGGTGCGCTTGCCGGGGTTGTTGGTGATGATGCGCATCTTGCGCACGCCCAGATCGTGCAGCACCTGCGCGCCCACGCCGTAATCGCGCAGGTCGGCGGCGAAGCCCAGGCGCTCGTTGGCCTGCACGGTGTCGAGCCCCTCGACGTCCTGCAGGCCGTAGGCGCGTATCTTGTTCTTCAGGCCGATGCCGCGCCCTTCCTGGCGCATGTAGAGTATCACGCCCTTGCCTGCATCTTCGATCATCTGCATGGCGGCGTCGAGCTGCTCGCCGCAATCGCAGCGCATGGAGCCGAAGGCGTCCCCGGTCAGGCACTCGCTGTGAACGCGCACCAGCACTTCGTCCTGTTCTGAAATCTCGCCCTTGACCAGCGCGATGTGATCCACAAAGTCGATCTGGTTTTCATAGACGATGGCGCGAAACTCGCCGCCGCTGCGCGTGGGCAGCACCGCGTCCGCCACCGGCCGCACCAGCTTCTCTTTGCGCAGGCGGTACTCGATCAGGTCTGCGATGGTGACGATCTTCAGGTCGTGCAGGCGCGCGAACTGAACCAGGTCGGGCATGCGCGCCATGCTCCCGTCGTCGTTCATGATCTCGCAAATCACGGCGGCCGATGAAAAGCCCGCGAGGCGCGCGAGATCAACAGAGCCCTCGGTCTGGCCGGCGCGGCGCAGCACCCCGCCCTCCCGTGCGCGCAGCGGAAACACGTGGCCGGGGCGCACCAGATCCCGGGGCGAAGCGTCTTCCGCGATGGCGGTGCGAATGGTGTGCGCGCGGTCGTGTGCGGAAATGCCGGTGGTGACTCCCTCGCGCGCTTCGATGGAAACAGTGAAGGCCGTGCCGAAGCCCGCAGTGTTTTCGGCGTCGGGCACCATCATGCCGAGCTGCAGGCGATCAAGTTGCTGCTCGCTGAGCGGCAGGCAGATCAGCCCGCGTCCGAAGCGGGCCATGAAGTTGACGGCCTCGGGCGTCACCTTTTCCGCCGCCATGCAAAGGTCGCCTTCGTTTTCGCGGTCTTCGTCATCGACCAGGATCACCATGCGGCCGGCGCGAATTTCCCGTATCGCTTCGTCGATGCCTGTGCGCGCCCTCGAATCGGCGTCGCCGGCCTGCGGCGCGCCGGAGGGAAAGTGCAGCGTCTTTTTGGAAGCGGACGGGTCGATGGGGTCCGTCATGTGTGTCGTCCTTGTGTCGTCCTGAAATTGGGGCCGGTCGCGGCCCCCGGCGACCTGCGGCTCACCAGAATCTAGTTTTGATCCGCGCCCTTGTCAAACGCATCGCCATCCGGCATGAATGCCTGGAGCAGAATCCGGGCTGCCCGGGCGGGCGTGATGGTCCCGGTCTCCACCGCCTCTTCCAGCCGCCCCACCTGGCCCGCCACTTCCGGGTGCGCGGCGAAGCTTTGCTGCAAGCCTTCTCGCACCAGGTTCCACATCCACTCGCGCGCCTGGCGGCGGCGCCGCTGCTCCCACTCGCCGCTTTCCTGTAGCGCCTCGCGCTGTTCGATCACGCACTGCCAGAAGGCCTCGATGCCCTCGCCGCTCCGCGCGCTGGCCGCGAGCACGCGCGGACGCCACGCGCGGTGCAGGGGACGCAGCAGGGTTAGAGCCTGCTCGTACTCGCTGCGCGTGCGGCGGGCCGCTGAAAGCAGATCCCCGTCGGCCTTGTTGACCACCAGCGCATCGGCCAGCTCGATCACGCCGCGCTTGATGCCCTGCAGCTCATCGCCGGCGCCGGGCTGCAGCAACACGCAGAAAAAATCCACCATCCCGCGCACCGCCGTTTCGCTCTGGCCGACGCCCACCGTTTCCACCAGCACCACGTCGTGCCCCGCCGCTTCGCAGAGCAGCATGGCCTCGCGGGTGCGGTGCGCCACGCCGCCCAGCGCACCGCCCGAAGGCGAGGGGCGAATGAAGGCGCGGGCGTCGCGCGCCAAGCGCTCCATGCGGGTTTTGTCGCCCAGGATGGAGCCGCCGCTGGTGGGGCTGGAAGGATCCACCGCCAGCACCGCGGGCCGGCGCCCGGCCTCCAGCAGCGCAAGTCCCAATGCTTCGATGAAACTGCTCTTGCCGACGCCCGGCGGACCGGTGAGGCCCACGCGCAGGGCCTTGCCGGCCCGCGGCAACAGCTCTTCCAGCACCAGGCCGGCAAAGGCGCGTTGGTCCGCCCGCGTGCTCTCCATGTCGGTGATGGCCTGGGCCAGCGCGCGGCGGTCGCCCTTCGCAATGCGCTCCGCCCTTTGCGCGGCGCGTGCGTCTTCGCCTTGGCCTTGCTTTCGCTGCGGCATCAGGCCCTTCGCGCGCGCAGCACGCCCAGCACCTGGCGGGCGGCGACGGGCACACGGGTGCCCGGCCCGAAAACGGCGGCGACGCCGTGCGCTTTCAAAAACTCGTAGTCCTTGCTGGGGATGATGCCGCCCACCACGATGGCGATGTCG
>CAZJXU010000122.1:0-7332 GCA_964550095.1 uncultured Spirochaetales bacterium
ATTCGGCTACGACGTGGACGAGCGCATGCACGTGGCGCTGGGCGTTCAGAACCTGTTCGACGAGTTCCCCGACGTTCCGCAGGCAGAGACGGCGGCGCGGGGCAACCTGCGTCCGATCAGCACGCCCTGGGATTATAACGGAGCGTTTGGCTACGTGCGCTTTACCGGGAGGTTTTGAGTGCGCGCAGTACTTGCTTGTGGCGTCAGGGCCGGCGGGCGGGATCGGGATGCCTGTACGGAGACAATGAGTCCGCCGGCCACGTCCGTTGGTAAGTCAGGAGCATCTCCGTGAACGAAAGCGATCTTAGGGAACAACCGGATCAGCAAGCGCACGGCGTTTTTGCTCCGGGCAGCGCTTGCGACATCAAGTTGCAGATCTTCGAGGGCCCCCTGGATCTGCTCCTGCACCTGATTCAGAAAAACGAGGTGCAGATCACCGACATCCCGGTGGCCGAAATCGCCCGCCAGTACACCGAGTACCTGGAGTTGATGGGCGAACTCAACCTGGAAGTGGCGGGCGAGTACTTGGTGATGGCCGCGATGCTGACCTGGATCAAGTCACGCATGATACTGCCGCGGCCCGAGGGAGAAGACGGGGAGGAGGGCGACCCGCGCGCGGAACTGGTGGCGCGGCTGCTCGAATACCAGCGCTACCGGGGCGCCGCGGAGACGCTGGGCGAGCGCACCCTGGAAGGCCGCGACGTATTTGCGGCGGTGAGCCCGGCTCCCGAAAAGACCCCCGACGCAGAGCGCGAAATCCGCGTCAGCCTGGTGGAACTGCTGGAGGCCTTTCGCAACGTGCTGATGAGCGCCGCGCCCGCAGGGCGCGGCCCGCATGAAATCGAAACGGAGACCGTTACCGTGCACGAGTGCATGGCCCTGGTCATGAACCTGCTGGAAACCCGGGGGGCGCTGGAATTCGAACGCCTGTTCGAGCGCGATGACGGCAAGGCGCCAAGCCGGCCCCGGGTGATCGCCACCTTCCTGGCGATACTGGAGCTGGCCCGCCTGTCGGCGCTGAACATCTTTCAGAGTGTGGACGAAAACCACTGCCCGGTCGGCCCGATTCGCCTGCGGCGCAGCCATGCGCAAGGCGTCGATTGGAATCAGGCCGCGCCGGCCTGAAGGAGAACGCCCTGTGCAAGAAAGCAGCCGGCAAAAGAAAATCGTAGAGGCGTTGATCGTCGCCGCGCCGAGCCCGATCAGCGCGGCGCGCCTTTCGGAAATTGTGCCGCGCCTCACGCCCGCGGGGGCGCGCGACCTGGTGGCGGAGCTTTCCAACGAATACGACGATGCGGGACGCGGCATCGAAATCTGGGAAGTCGCAGGCGGTTACCAGCTTCGCACCCGCCAGGAGTTCGCGCCTTACGTGCGCCAGTTGCACAAAGAGCGCACGCTGCGCCTTTCGCGCGCCGCGCTGGAGACGCTTTCCATCGTGGCCTACAAGCAGCCCGTCACCCGTGCGGAAATCGAAGAGGTGCGGGGGGTGGACGCGGGCCCCATGCTGCGCAGCCTGGTCGATCGCGAACTGGTGCGCGTGGCGGGCCACAAAGAGGTGCTGGGGCGCCCGCTGCTCTACGCCACCACCAAGCGCTTCCTCGAGGTCTTCGGCCTCACCCGGCTGGACGACCTGCCGACCCTGCGCGACATCGACGAGTTGTTGCCGGCGCCCGGCGAGCGGGCTGATGGCGGAGAAGATGGAGAGGGCGGTGAAGGCGGGGAGAACGGCGCGCCGTACGGAGCGGACGCTTCGTCGGATGCGGCGACCCTCGAGGCCGGGGAAGAGGACGACTTTGACGAGGAAGACGACGACTTTGACGAAGGCGCAGGCGAAGACGATGATGCGGCGGTAGATGAAGCCGGTGAAGAGGATGAGTTCGACAAGGACGAGGACGACGACGTCGAAGGTGCGGTGGATGACGTCGGCGAAGAAGACGATTTCGAAGAAGAAGACGAGGCAGTGGGCGATGCCGGCGAGGATGATGACTTCGACGATGAAGATGCCGCCGATGTAGCGGACGAAGACGGTGAAGAGGATGACTTCGATAACGACGCCGCAGACGACGATGCAGCGGCGGACGAAGTCAGTGATGATGATTTCGACGATGAAGATGCCGCCGACGCGCCAGATGACGTCGGTGAAGACGATGACTTCGATGACGGCGCAGACGCGGCGGATGAGGCCGGCGAAGAAGCTGACGCGGGCGAAGCCGGCGATGACGATTTTGACGACGACGCAGGCGACGACACCGACGACGAGCCCGGCGGCGCGCCCCCCGGCGCATCGCGCTGAGCCGGCGCGTAGTGCGCAGGCGCCTGCAGCGTATCCTGGCGGACGCCGGGCTGGCGTCACGCCGGGGCGCCGAAACGTGGATTCGGGAAGGGCGGGTTACCATCGACGGTCGCCCCGCCACGCTGGGTGAAAGCGTTGACCCCGAGCATGCGCAGATACACGTGGACGGGGAGCCGCTGCGCATCGGGCGCCGCAGCTACTGGCTGCTGAACAAGCCGCGCGGCGTGCTCAGCACCACGCGCGACCCGCACGCCCGGGCGTCCGGCAAACGCACCGTGCTAGAACTGTTGCCTCGCGCGGCCCGGGCGCAGCGTCTTTACCCGGTCGGCCGCCTCGACCTCGAGAGCGAGGGCCTGTTGCTGCTGACCAACGACGGCGAAGCCACCCAGGCGCTGCTGCACCCCTCGCTCGGCGCCGAAAAGGAATACCGGGTGACGGTGAAGGGCGAACTGCCCGACGCCGCCGCCCGCAAACTCGCACGCGGCCCCCGGCTGGCGGACGGCCCGATGGCGCCCTGCCGCGTCGGTGGGCTCCGGCGCACTCGGGATGGCGCCACCACATTCACGCTCACGCTCCAGGAAGGGCGCAAACGCCAGGTTCGCCGCGCCATGCTGGCGCTCGGCCATCCCGTCTTGCGCCTGAAGCGCGTGCGCATGGGCCCCCTGCAACTTGGTCGTCTCGAACCGGGTCGTGCGCGCGAACTGCGCCCCGAAGAGCGCCAGGGCCTGCTGGCTGCCGTGCGCCATCTGCTCGAAAGCGGCGCAAAGCGGGCGGCGACAGGGCAGGGTCAGGGTCAGGGCGCCGCCCGCGAGCAAGCCAAGCCCCGCGCGGGAGGAGGGCCGAAGGCGAAAACCGGGCGCCGCGAAGCCGGGTCAGGCGGGCCGACTGCAAAATCCGCTCGCCGCCCGGCCCGCCCGGCGAACGCGCCCAGGGGGCGAGGAACGCCGCGGGCAAAGCGTCCGACCGGGGAGAGGGTCGGGCGTTCCGAAGCGCAGCCGTCAAAACGCCCGGCTGACAGCAGGATAGGAGGGCCGAAGGGCAAGGGGAAAGCCGCTCGCCCGCCGGGCGATAAAAGGCGTCCGACCGGGGAGAGAGACGGGCGTTCCGAAGCGCCGCCGCGGGCAAAGCGTCCGGCTGACAGCAGGGACGGAGGGCCGAAGGACAAGCGGAAAAGCCCGTACCACACATCAGGAGGGCCGAAGGGCAAGCGGAAAGGCCCGGTCCGGAGCCGCCGCCGAGGCCGAAAGGGGCAGGGCAGGCGCCCCGGGCGCTGAGTTGCCGGGGTGTCCGGATGCCCGCCGGGATGAACCGACGCCGCATCGCGTCGCGTCGGGATCGCCTTCGATCAGTTATTATATCAAATAGTTTATTATTTTATCAGTAAGGTGTTTATCATATATCAGTCTGTATTCAAACCATACCGCTAACCACGTTATCCATTCTCTATCGTATAAATGGCCGTATCGGCATATCATCCGAACAGATATTATACTAATGGTCTTTATAGTTTATAAGTGAAGTATTTATCTTTTATCAGCATATCCATTCGCGATGAAGGCGTCCTGCTATCCCCCTTGCTCGTCATCATCGCTCGCATCTCCGGGCGCTCTGCGCCCCGCCAGTTTTTCCCTGCCTCCGGCCAGGCGGTCGATCAGCAGGGTCGCCAACGCGCCGCCGGCAATCAGCAACGCGGCGGCCCCGGCGTTATCCCGGAACGCGGCCCCGCTCTCGAAGGGCCAGAGCCCGACAGCGGCGCCCAGCAGCAGGCCCAGCAGCACGCCCAGCGTCGGCTGGCGCTGCGCAGAAAGGGCGTAGCGCAGCAGGCGGCTGAGGGCCGCCACGCCCAGCACGGCGCCCAGCGCCACCGGCGCCAGTACAGTCAGGTGTTCGGAAAGCGCTGCGCCCGTGGCGCCGTTTGCTGCGCCGAAAGCGGCCTGCTTCAGGCCGTCGATGGCGCCCAGCACGGGCAGGTACTGGCCGAAAATCAAAAGCAGGTAGCCCCCCGAAATGCCGGGCAGCAGCATGGCGATGCCCGCGCCCGCGCCCGCCAGGAAACGCAGCCATATAGCCGAATCGCCCCCGGCGCCCCCTGCCCCGACAGGCGCAGCAGGCCAGAGCAGGGTCATGCACATCAGGGCGAAACCCAGCGCCGTTCCGGCCCGGAATGCCGGCGCAACGGGCTGCGCCAGGCGCAAAAGCGCGGGTGCTCCGCCCAGGCTGAGGCCGATAAAAAGGCAGTACGCCGCCCATTCGGCCTTTTGCACCAGCATGCGGGTAGGGCCCGCCAGCAGCAAAATGGCCGAAAGGCCGGTCAGCGCCAGCACGCCGAGCAGCAGCAGATCCTGCCGCCGGGGCCGCCCGGCAGCCAGGCCGGCCAGGGCATCCACCACAGCCGGATACACCCCGGTGGCGAGCAGCATGGTCCCGCCCGAAATGCCGGGAACCAGGTTCGCAAGACCCGTCAGGGCGCCCCCGAACCCCGCGCGCAGCAGCAGGGGGGTGATTCGCTCGCACGGGGATTGAATTCGGCTGGAAATGATGGACTCACTTTTTCTGAATTTTGCGCTGGAGTTTCAGGCAGGAATGTAGCATAATGTTGGGGCCTCCAGACGATGGAGGCAAAACAGGGGGACTTTGCGTCATGGCATCAAAAGACGCCGACAGGACTACCGCGTTCGCCGAGGATTTGTTGAATCAGAAGTATCGCGAAAACAAGGTCAAGCAGAAGCTCGATAAACTGCTGGGTGAACTTGGTTATGACGTTGAACCCGAGTGGCAGACCGGCTCCGGTCCCGTGGACTTTCACGTGACTGCTTGCAACTGGTTGATCGAAACGAAGGGCACGGACGGAGTCGATCCGGTCAGGGTGCGCGATGGTGAGGAACAGTTTGAACAAATTGATCGCTATGTTCGTGCGGAAATGGATCGTGAGCAGATGGAAATCGATTTCAATCACGACCAGCCCCTGCCTTGGCGCGGATCCCTTACAGACGGTCGTACCTGGCATACTTGGGAGTGGCCACTGGACAGAGGCAAGGCGCAACCTCTGCCTCAGTTCAAAGATAGAACGCATTTTCAACGCGGGCAAGGCGACGCGCTGGTTCGAAGTCTGAAGCAGATCGGATCGAGAGGAAAAGGCAGAAAGCCCTGGGCGCCGAAAGACCCCTCAACGATATTTTTGCCCTTTCGAGATGAACTGCGTGAGATCCACACGGCAGAAAGCAAACAGCCTGATCTTGAAACAAAGCAAAGACTCTGGCGGGACATGCTGGAAGGTTCCGGCATGGGCCCCCGAAACGATGCCGAGGCCACGGAGCTTTTCATTGCGCACACCCTGTTGATTGCAGCCACCAAAGGCGTAGTTGCGACCCTGACTCAGGACCCGGGCGATAAAAACCCGCGCCGGGTTTTGCGCGATGGCTTCACCGGCTGGGTTTTCGGACGCAAACAAGGTGCGGACTGGGCCCGGAAGGTGTTTGATTGCGCCGCGGGTTACGACTGGCGTCGCCGCACGGAAGATGTCTTTCGGAACTTCTACGAGCAGGTCATTGACGCCGTGCAGAAGGGATTGCGCGAGGCATTTGGCGAATACTACACGCCTGACTGGCTGGCGCAGTCGATTAGCGAGCGTTTGCTTGACGATGAGTGGATGAAGCGATCCATTCGCGCCGCCCTGAATACCGATGAGGAGTTGAAAGGCATCGGTGTGCTCGACCCCGCCTGCGGCAGCGGCACCTTTCTCTACCACGCGGCCATGCGCCTTCGAGCGCACCCGCTACTGAAAAGCGAGAGCCTGACGCCCGTTCAAAAGGCGGACTGCATTGCCCGTCTGGTGCACGGCATCGAGATTCACCCGGTCGCCGTGGAAATTTCCAAGGCCACCCTGTTGCGCGTTCTGCCCACCAAGCCCTCCAAGGGAATTGCGGCGCTCAATATCCACCAAGGGGACTCGCTGATTGTGCAGCGCACTGCACACGGCGCCCAGCAGATGGAATTCTTTCGTCAATCAGAGGATTATCATTTCATCAGCCCTGGTGGAACGGAATTTACGCTGCCTCGTCGCTTTATCGAGAAAGTCGGCTACCAGCCGAGGGTTCGCAGGCTGGTGGAAGAGGCGCATGCGGGCAATGAATTTCCTGCCGGCATTTCGCAAGGCTTGAGACAGGATGAAAAGGCACAACTCCGGGATGCCTTTCAGAAAATCGAGCAAATCTGTAAGGAAGAGGGCAACTCTGTCTGGGCCTGGTACATCATCAACGCCGTTGCGCCGAGGAGACTCGAGCAACAGAAGGTTGATCGCATTACAGCCAATCCGCCCTGGGTGCGGATGAGCAAGATACAATCAAAGGAGCGCAAAGAAAGCATGATAAAACTTGCCGAAGGGCTGGATGTCTGGAGCGGGGGCAAGCTGGCGACCTCCTTCGACGTGGCGGCCCTGTTCATGTTGCGCTGTGAAAACCTTTATCTCACGGCCCAGGGCAAGGCGGCTTGGCTGGTCAATGCAGCATCCATCAAGGCGGGTTCGTGGGAGAAGCTACGGACCGCTTACCAGAAGAATAAACCCAGCTTGATGGATTACAGCCTGTTGAAGGAGGCGCCTTTTCACGGCGCCGCCTCATGTGTCTGGACCAGGGGCGAAAAGGCGCATACGCGGGAGGTTGCGCTGAACAATCCTGAGGTGGACGACAATCGAGTCGAGAGGTCGTACCTGTGGGATCATATATCCGAACGAGAGATGCTCGTTTATCGAGATCGACGTGAGTTGTTCCCTGAGTTCAAAGATCGACCCTCGGAGTATATGGAAAACAAAAGGCCCGCCTTCCGTCAAGGTGCCACAGTGGTTCCCCATGTTCTGGTCGTCATTGATCATGTCATTTCAAAAGACAAAGGTCAGGTCAAATTTACTATGAAGAAGTCCAGGCAGAAGCCCTGGTCAGACGTTGATTCCCCCGGGGGGGGGGGGGGGGTTCCCGAACGCGGGGGGGGAGACCCCCTTTTCTCCAACGACCTGCTTTCTTTTTGCACCCGCAAAAAACTGG
>CAZJXU010000123.1:0-5491 GCA_964550095.1 uncultured Spirochaetales bacterium
CCCCTCTCCCAGGGAAAACCGGGTCCCTGAACACCCCGGGCCGTCCGGCCAGGCCGCCCCGCATGCAAAACCGCTGAACCGCGCATCCTCCCGCTCGCCGAAATCCGCAACACCCTGAACACGTAACCGCCCTTCGTCCTCCGGGGGTTTCATGTCCGAAGCTGTGCAACTTGTTCCGGGCATTGCTTTGTTTTTTGGCCTGCTGATCGGCTCCTTCCTGAACGTGGCGGTGCACCGCATCCCCAGGCGGGAATCCCTGGTGCATCCGCGCTCGCGCTGCCCGCACTGCAAAACGCAAATCGCAGCGCGCGACAACATCCCCGTGCTCTCCTGGCTGCTGCTGCGCGGGCGCTGCCGGCACTGCGGCGCCGGCATCTCGCCTCGTTACCCGCTGGTGGAACTCGGAACCGGCCTGCTCTTTGCGCTGGTCGCCGGCGTTTACGGCATGACGTGGCTGACGCCTCTTTACTGCGCTTTCGGCGCGCTGCTGATCGCGGCCGCTCTGATCGACCACAGCGAACACTGGATACCGGACCGCATCTCGCTCGGCGGCCTGCTGTTCGGCCTGCTCGCCGCGCCCGCGGCGGTGCACGCATCAACGGGCGACGCCTGGTGGCCGGACGCGGCCCTGCCCTCCCTGGCCGGCGCGCTGCTGGGCGGCGGTGTTTTCTGGGCCTTCGGCTTCCTGCACGCGCGCCTGTGCGACGCACTCGGCCGCCGCTTCGAGCACTGGCCCGGCGAGGCGCCGCTTCGGCCTGGCCGGCTCGACTACTGGACCTGGTTCCCGGGGCTGGGCTTTGGCGACGTCAAGCTGATGGCCATGGTAGGAGCCTTCCTGGGCCCCGCCGGCGTGCTCTGGACCCTGTTTCTGTCTGCAGTCTTCGGCGTGCTGTTCGGCCTGCCGGCCGCTCTGGCAAAGAGCGACATCAAGCAACCCTTCGGCTTTGCGCCCGCCATTTCCCTGGGTGCACTGACGGTGGTGCTGCTGCCGCAGCTCGCGCGCATGCCTGTTTTCATGCTCTTGCCTTGGTGAAAACCCGGGGCGGCGGCCCGGCCATGCGCTTTCATTCTCCGTCTTCTTCCGAATCCGCGTCGTCGCCCTTTGCGGCGTCATGTATCCTGGCGCCGAGCGGGGCTTCCCGCACCAGCACCATGCGGTTGGCGTCGTACAGGTCCGCGACGAAGGCGCCCTGGTACAGGCCGAGCAGTTCGCGCAGTGCGCCTTCCAGCGAAGCCGCGCTGATGTCGAATTCGCCTTCGATGCGGCGGTCGGTTTCGCTCACCCACTTCAGGGTCCAGGCGAAGCGGTCTTCGACGAGCCTGCGCAGGCTGTCGGACAGCAGGCCGACCTTGACGGTGAAGCGCCTGCTGCCGAAGCCGGGTTCCGAAAGCACGCCGGAAGGCGGCGGATGCGCCTGTTCGCTTTCCACGAGCGGCAGCCTGCGGGCGCCCAGCAGGCCCGGCGGTTCGGGCGGGTCCTGCGCGCCCGATGCTTCGGCGCCGGCCTGCCCGCCCGCGCGCACCGCCTCTTCTTCGACCGCCTCTCCCGGCGCCGGTTCCGGTTCCGGCAGCGGCTCTGCGGTGCTCGCGGTGAACAGCCCCCCCGGGTCGCCCTCCACCTGAGGCAGCCGGGTGCTGCAGGCGGTGCTAAGGGCCAGGGCCATGAGCAGGACAAAGAATCCCGCCTGCGCAAAGGCGCCGGCGGCGACCAGGCCCGCGACCAGGGATGCGAACAGGGTCAGGGCCACAAGAAACAAGGCGGCGCCTCCCGCGAACAGGGCGCCGGCGAAAACCAGGCCCCCCGCGAGCAGGCAGCCGCCCAGGTCCCGGCGGATGGAGAAAGGCGAATCACCTGGCCAGGCCAGACGCAAGCGGCCCTCCGGACCCCGGCAACCGCCCGGCGCCCTGCGGGCGGAGAAAGGCGAATCACCCGGCCAATCCGGGCGCAAACGACCGTCCCGGGCCCGACCGCCGGACAGCAGCAGCCCGCCCAGCCGCGGCAAACGACCGTCCCGGCCCCGGTCGCCGGACAGCAGCAGCCCGCCCAGCCGCGGCAGAGGGCCGGTTTGTGAAGCCGTGTCCGTCAAGAGCCTCTCCTTGTGGCCTGGCGCGGCGGGCCGCCCTATGTGATCCGCCCGGGGCCGGCAGGCCGTACACACATCTGTACGCCGGTGGATGCTATCCCGGCCATCCTCGCCTGCCGGGCCGCCACGGTCGCTCCAGCGAAGGCGCCGGTGATGTTATCAATCTGCGGCCGGCCCGCCCCTGGACGACACACCCTCGCCTGCGTGGCCTGCGCCAGGGCGACACATCCTCGCCTGCGTGTCCTGTGCCAGGGCGACACACCCTCGCCTGCGTGGGCCGCGCCCCGAATCAGGACGATACACATTCATACCAGTATATGGTTCGCCCCTCCGATGCGACAGGCTGGGCGCTGCGTATCCGGGCGTGGCGGCGCAGGGCGGCTTCGAAGGCCTGCCGGGTGTAGTCGGGGAAGATGTCCTCGCGCAAGGCGAGCAGTTGCCGAACCCGGGGGTCCTGCTTGGGCACAAACTCTATCAGCCCCCGGGGGGCCAGCGAGGTGAGCCATTCCAGCACCTGCTCCAGCGGCAGGTTGCGCCCTATCACCAGGTGGTGCAGCAGGGCCAGGGCCAGCAGCGCATCGGGTCTGTCCACGCCCGCGCGCCCCGACTCGGGACGACACACCCGCTCCATCAGCCCGGCCCGCTCCGCACTGCGCCAGCCCTGGCTGGGCGCCGGGTTGGCTGCGTCCTGGTAGAGCGGCAGCAGGTTCAGGCCGCCCGCCCGGGCCCGCAGGGCGGCCTGGTCGAGGGCGCCCTGGTCGGCGTCCAGCCCTACCACGTAAGGGGCCCCGCAGGACAGGGCGAGTTCGCCGAAGGCGCCGTCGTTGCAGCCCACGTCGAGCAGCAGGCGCGGCGTCACTGCCTCCACGAACTTGCGCACGGCGGCGGCCTTGGCCTCGGCGCCCGCTTCGCTGTAGCTGGTGCGGCGCGTGTAGTCGCCCCAGGTTCCGGGCGCGCCGTGAGGACGCAGGCCGGCGATCCAGCGCCGAAGCTGCCCGAGCAGACCCACCAGAGCCGGCTTCGGCAAGCCGCGCCGCGCGAGACGCGCCTTGGCGCGCCGGTCGGCATCGGCCCTGCCCTGCATGCGCTCCGGAACGAACAGGTGGGTTTGCATGCGCAGCGAAAGGCGCGCGCGCCGGGGAAGCAAACGCGCCAGGGGCTCGCCGCGTATGCCCTCCTGCTCGCCCCGGTACCAGGCGTTGTGCGCAACGCCCAGTTCCGAACGCAGCAGCAGCGGGTACAAGAACTGTTCGCAGAACTGTCGATGCGCCAGCCAGTATTCGCCCGGCTGATAAGGGCGAAAGGAAAGCCAGTCGATGAACACCGGCTTGGCGCCGATGAACTGCACGTTGTAGGCGGAGGCGTCGCTGAGCGTGATGTCGTGTTCCAGCAGCGCCGTGTGCAGGTCCAGGTGATGCAGCGCGGCGGCCTGCAGCAGCACGAAGGGCCATTCGTAGGGCCAGGAGACAAAGGGCAGGCGGGGATGTTCCAGCACCAGACCGCCCTGCGGCGCGTGCTCGCCCAGCACCCGCGCGTCGGTTTCCGCGGCTGCGACCACGGCGCCCTGCTCCACCAGCGCTTGCAGGGCGGGGCTGGCTTGCACGAAGCGCAGCTCTTCCACTGCAGCGCGGGAGACGCTGCGCAGAATGCGCCCGTCCTTTTCGAATACTCTGCCCCTGGAGTCGCGGAATGATCCTGAGTTCGGTTTCATGTCAGTGGATGAACGTCGGCGTCGCCGCAGTGTCCCGGAAATATCCCGGGCGAGCTTTCACGTGTGTTCGCTTTTGTTGCTGCCTTCGGAGGGCGCGTTCTGCTGCTGCGCTGCGCCGGGACGCAGGCGAGCGAAGAAGCCCTTGATGCGGGCCCAGTAAACGCGAACGGCCATCATCGCGGCCACGCCCAGCCCGAACAGGGTCTGCATCAGCAGGCTGCCGGTGCCGGGCTCCAGGTAGGCCAGTGCGGGCTCTGCGGCGAAGACGAGGAGCAATGCGGGCAATGCCGCTGCAACCGGCGAGGCGGCTGCGGGCGGGCGCTTGTGAGTCAAGCGACGCACGATTGCAGGACGCGCAACTGCAGGAGGCATAACCGCAGAAGACGCGGCGCCGGTCAGTGTGGCGACTGAGAATGTGCGTGTGCGCGGCGAGCGACGCTTTGCTTCAGAAGACGCAGCGGCGGGCAGGCGGCGGTGTGTTGCATCGATGTTGCGTGTGTGCATGACCTTCTCCGTTGGTGTGAACGGCGTGGCGGCCGCCCGATCGTCAATTGTTGACGGCGGCGCCTCCGCCCGGAAGCACGGCGGCGGGTGACACGGCGCCGCTTTGCAGGGCGGTCCTGGCATCGACGGCGCGGGCGACCAGCAGCGTCAATGCGTGCTTCAGAGGTTCGTTGTTGGCACCAACCTCGCTGACCTGCTGGAAGAAGGCGATCAGCTCGTCGTAGCGGCCCAGCTCGTACAGGGCGCCGGCGCGCATCACCAGCGGAAAGGTCAGCAGGTTGGTTCGCCTGATGTCCTCTTCCTCGGGCAGGGGCGCCAGTTTTTCGGAGAGTTCGATGATGCGCTCGTGCTCCCGCTTGGAGATGGCGGCCAGGAAGTCCCAGGCATCCGTTCCGGCGGCGCGCACCCGGTCGGCGCAGCGCTTCCCTTCAATCACGCGCCACACGCGGGCGAGGTCATCCGCCGAAAGGCGCGCCGCCAGGAAGGCCACCACGGGGGTTACGCCCTGCACCAGGTGCGGCTCCAAATTGGCGGGGCAGGTACGGGAGTCCAGTGCATCGATGTAGGACAGCATGGGCATGCTCAGGTCGGCGCTCTCCCGCGAGCCGCCTTTCAAAAGCCAGTCGCGCATCAGCACGGCGGCGCGCATGTATTCCGCTTCGCGAAAGCGAACGTCCTGGGCGACGGTGGGCAACTCCGAACCCTGCCAGGGCGGAAGCGCCAGCCACTCCCGCTTCAGCAGCGCATGCCAGGAAGCAAAGGTCGCCAGGTTCCGCGCCAGGTAGAAGGCTTTCAGCGAGCGCGCTTCCAGCAGCGGGTAGTAGTCGGAGTTGGTGCGGGGCTCCAGCAGCGAAAAGTAGGTGCGCGTACTGCTGCGGTCGCCCACGTAGCGAAGCTGCACATCGCCCAGACCCTTGATGTCGTAGCGCTGCAGCAGCACCTGCGCCTCCGGGTACTCGAATGCAGCCGCGGAGGGCCGGGGCACCCTGCCCTGCTTCGCGGCGATGATCAGCAGGTCGTGATTGGTCGCCAGGTACAGGGCGTAGTCGGAAAACTGCGCATCCACGGCCGCGATGACGGAGCTCACCATCTCGGCGTCCGTGGTGTACAGGCTGATCCACTGCACCAGCAGGCCGTCGTCCTTGAGGGCGCGGCGCATCACCTGGTAGAACTCCTCGGTGAACAGGCCGGA
>CAZJXU010000124.1:0-5742 GCA_964550095.1 uncultured Spirochaetales bacterium
CGCCGCCCTTGCCGCGCCCGCCCGCGTGCACCTGCGCTTTCACCACCACGCGCCCGCCAAGCGTGCGCGCCTGCGCCTCGGCTTCTTCGGCGCTCTGCGCAACGCCGCCGCGCGGAACGGCCACGCCGCCTTCGCGCAGCAGGGCCTTGGCCTGGTATTCGTGGATGTTCACGGCGCTTCCCTGCTTCCCTGTTCGCTGTTCGCTGCGAGCCCGCGCATCATCACCGCTCAGACGTCGATTTCGGCGACGAGGCGCCGCACGTGTTCCACCGAAGCATCGAACAGGGCGCGCTCTTCGGGGTTCATCTCCACCTCGATGATGCGCTCGATGCCGCCCGCGCCCAGCACGCAGGGCACGCCCAGGTAGAGCCCGTCCACCCCGTACTCGCCTTCGCACAGGCAGGCGCAGGCGAGCACGCGCTTCTTGTCGTGCAGCACGGCCTCCACCATCTCGAAGATGCTGAGCGCCGGCGAAACAAAGGCGCTGCCCGTTTTCAAAAGGCCCACCACCTCGCCGCCCGCGCCCTTGGTGCGCTCCACCAATGCATCGATGACGGGCTTTGCAAGCAGCTTCTCGATGGGCACGCCCGCCACCGTGCAGTAGCGCACCAGCGGCACCATGGTGTCGCCGTGGCCGCCCAGCACCAGCGCGCTGACATCTCGCACCGAGACGCCCAGCTCCCAGGCGATGAAGGCGCGCAAGCGGGCCGAGTCGAGAACGCCCGCCATGCCCACCACGCGCTCCTTGGGAAAACCTGAAACCTGCTTGAAGGTATAGACCATGGCGTCGAGCGGGTTGGAGACGACGATCACCACGGCGTCCGGCGCGTTGTCGCGCACGCCTTCCGCCACCTGCTTCATGATTTTCAGGTTGGTGGCGAGCAGGTCGTCCCGGCTCATGCCGGGCTTGCGCGCAAGACCCGCGGTGATAACGACCACGTCGGCGCCCCGGATTCCCTCGTAGCCGTTCACGCCGCTGATGCTTGCGTCGCTGCCTGCCAGCGGCGCGCCCTCTGCCATGTCCAGCGCCTTGCCCTGCGGCATGTCCTCCACCACGTCGAAGAGCACGACGTCGCCCAGTTCCTTGTAGGCCAGCTCGTGCGCTAGCACGCCGCCGATGTTGCCCGAGCCGATCAGGGCGATTTTGGGCCTTGCCATAATGATCTCTCCTTGAATTGCCGGCCGGCGGGGCGTGCGTCATGCACGGTGAACGCCCGCGGCCGGCGTCGTTATGACCCGGGGCGGGCGGCCGAAACGGCCCCGCCGCCCCCCGGTCCGCACCCCTTCCCGTCAATCCATGTTGCTGATGATCGCATCCCCGAATTCACTGCACTTCAGCGTTGTGGCGCCTTCCATCAGGCGTTCGAAGTCGTAGGTCACCGTCCTGGCGGCGATGGAGCGGGTGATGCCCTTTTCGATAAGCTCGGCGGCCTCCCCCCAGCCCAGATGCTGCAGCATCATCGCGCCGGAGAGTATCACCGAGCTGGGGTTCACCTTGTCCTGGCCCGCGTACTTGGGCGCGGTGCCGTGCGTCGCTTCGAAAATGCCGTGGCCGGTTTCGTAGTTGATGTTGGCGCCGGGCGCGATGCCGATGCCGCCCACCTGGGCCGCCACCGCGTCGGAAATGTAGTCGCCGTTCAGGTTGAGCGTGGCGATCACGTCGAACTCCTTCGCGCGGGTCAGCACCTGCTGCAGCGTGATGTCTGCTATGGCGTCCTTGACCAGCACCTGGCCGGCGGGGGGCTTGCCGTCGCAGTCGTCCCAGCCGACCGCCTTGCCCTGGAACTCTTCGCGCACCAGCTCGTAGCCCCAGTCGCGAAAGGCCCCCTCGGTGAACTTCATGATGTTGCCCTTGTGCACCAGGGTCACGCTCTTGCGCCCGTTCGCCAGGGCGTAGCGCAGCGCGGCGCGCACCAGCCGGCTCGTGCCCTCCTTCGAGACGGGCTTGATGCCGATGCCGGAGGTTTTGGGGAAGCGGATCTTGGCCACCTCCATTTCGTTTTCCAGGAACTCGACCACGCGGCGCACCTCGGGCGTGCCCGCCTCCCACTCGATGCCCGCGTAAATGTCTTCGGAGTTCTCGCGGAAGATCACCATGTCCACGTCCTGCGGGTTTTTCACCGGGCTGGGCACGCCGGGGTACCACTTCACCGGGCGCAGGCACACGTAGAGATCCAGAAGCTGGCGCAGCGCCACGTTCAGGCTGCGGATGCCGCCGCCCACCGGCGTGGTCAGGGGCCCCTTGATGCCCACCAGGTATTCCCGGAAGGCCTTCAATGTATCGTCGGGCAGCCATTCGCCGGTTTCGTCGAAGGCCTTCTGGCCCGCCAGCACTTCCACCCAGCCGATTTGGCGCTTGCCGCCGTAGGCCTTTTCCACCGCGGCGTCGAAAACGCGCTGCGCGGCGGCCCAGATGTCGGGGCCGGTGCCGTCGCCTTCAATGAAGGGGATGATGGGGTTGTCGGGCGTCTGCAGGGCGCCGCCTGCGTCGAGTGTGATTTTGTCCGCCATGGCGCGGCAGCTTAGCCTACTCGTTCCAGGCGCGCACACAGCGCCCTATCGACGCCTTATCGACGGACAGGGACTGGTATGACCAATGGACGCGGCCTGCCGGTGCCGATACGGAAGGCCACCCCGGACGGGTGGCCGGCCACGTCCGTTGACACGTCATTTGCGCACGCGCAGGCGCAGGCCGAGCGCATCCAGGTCGTCCGGGTCGATCGGTGCCGGCGAGCCCATCAGCAGGTCCTGGCCGCGCTGGGTTTTGGGGAAGGCGATCACATCGCGCAGGCTGTCCGCCCCGGCCATCAGCATCACCATGCGGTCCAGGCCGAAGGCGAAGCCGCCGTGGGGCGGGGCGCCTGCATCTAAAGCGCGCAGCAAAAAACCGAAGCGCGCTTCCACCTGCGCCTCGCTGTAGCCGAGGTACGTGAAGATGCGGCGCTGCACGTCGGCGCGGTGGTTGCGCAGGCTTCCGGAACCCAGTTCCACGCCGTTCACCACCACGTCGTAGTGGGTGGCGCGCACCGCAAAGGGGTCCCCGTCCAGGAGCACGATGTCTTCTTCCCGGGGCGCCACGAAGGGCATGTGCGCGCAGGCGAGCTTGCCCTCCTCGCGCACGAAGAGCGGGAAATCCACCACGAAGAGCGGCGCGTGGGGGCGCGGGTCGATGCGGCCCAGGCGCTCGCCGAGGTCATCGCGCAGCCGGGCCAGCACGGCGTTGGCGCGCTCGAAGCTATCCGCCTGGAAGAACAGCAGCGTGCCGGGCTTTGCTTCGCAGCGCGCGTTGACTGCGTTTCGTTCTTCCTCGCTGATGAACTTGGCGATCGGGCCCTGCCAGGCGCCTTCCTCGCCGACCCGCACCCAGGCCAGGCCGAGGCCGCCGAGTTCGCCCTTCACGAAGCGCTCCAGGCGGTCGAGTTCGCCGCGCGAGATTTCCTTTGCCTCGTGAACCGGCAGGCACTTGACGATGCCGCCCGCTTCCACCTGGGAACGAAAGGCGCGCAGCCCGCTGCCGGCGAAGATGTCGCTCGCTTCCACCAGCGAAAGATCGATGCGCGTGTCCGGGCGGTCAGAGCCGTAGCGTGACATCGCCTCGTCATAGGAGAGGCGCGGGAAGGGGCGCGGCAGCTCGATGCCCGCCGCCTCGGAAAACACCCGTGCGGTCAGCGCTTCCAGCACCTCGAGCACGTCTTCCACACCGACGAAGGACATCTCCAGGTCCACCTGGGTGAACTCCAGTTGGCGATCGGCGCGCTGGTCTTCGTCCCGGAAGCAGCGGGCGATCTGGAAGTAGCGCTCGAAGCCCGCGATCATCAAAAGCTGCTTCATCAGTTGGGGCGACTGCGGCAGCGCGTAGAACTCCCCCGGGCGCGCGCGACTCGGGGCCAGGAAATCGCGCGCGCCTTCGGGCGTGGCCTTGGCGAGAATGGGGGTCTCGATTTCGAGAAAGCCCCGCTCGCACAGGCCCTCCCGGAAGGCGCGGTACACGCGGTGGCGCAGTTCCAGCGCGCTTTGCAGCACGGGGCGGCGCAGGTCGTGAACGCGGTGCGCCTGGCGCACCTGCTCGTCCACGCCGGATTCATCCTCGATCACAAAAGGCGGCGGCGCGGCCGTGTTCAGGATGCGCAGCTCGGCGACCTCCACCTCCACCTCGCCGGTGGGCAGTTTCGGGTTCACCTCTTCCGGCGCCCGGCGCCGCACCGTGCCGCGCGCGGCCAGCACATACTCGCGGCGCACGCGCTCGGCGCGGGCGTGCGCCTCGGGCTGGGCGTCGGGGCGAAACACCAACTGCAGCAGGCCGCTGCGGTCGCGCAGGTCGATGAAGATCAAACCGCCGTGGTCACGGGAGGAATGGGCCCAGCCCATCACCACCACTTCCTGGTCGATCATCTGCGCCGACACTTCCGCGGCCGCGTGGCTGCGGCGCAGCGCGCCCAGTGCGTCCTGCTGCACGGCGCCCGGCGCGTCTTCGCTGCGCTCACCGGCCTCCGGCCCTGCAGTTTCGGATTTTTTCATCTCTGTGTCACCTTTGTATCGACGCTGCTCATGGCTTCACCTCCGGAAGGCGCAGGCCCTGCAATCGAATAAACCCACCCGCGTCAGATTGCACGTAGGTATCTGCCGCTCCCGCGTCTTCAAAAGAACTCTGCTCCGCCGAGTAGCGCGAAACAGGGGAGCGCCGGCCGGTCACCTGCGCTGAGCCCTTATACAACTGGAGGCGCGCTTCGCCGGTGACGCCCTGCTGGCTCTGCTCGATGGCTGCCCGCAGGAAGTCAAACTCCGGCGCATACCAGAAGCCGTTGTAGATCAGCTCCGCGAAACGCGGCATCAGGCGGTCGCGCTCGTGCATCACCTCGCGGTCCAGGGTGATCGATTCCACCGCCCGGTGCGCCAGATGCAGCAGCGTGCCGCCGGGGGTTTCGTAAACGCCCCGGCTCCTTAGGCCGACGAAGCGGTTTTCCACCATGTCGATGCGGCCCACGCCGTGCAGGCCCGCAAGTGTGTTCAGGCGCTGCAGCAAGGCCGCCGGCGCGAGCGCTTCGCCGTCCACGGAAACCGGCGCGCCCGCTTCAAAGCCGATGCAGCATTCCGCCGGCTGATCGGGCGCCTGCTGCGGGCTGCGCGTCAGCACGAACATGCTCTCGTCCGGCGCGCACCAGGGGTCTTCCAGCATGCCGCCCTCGTACGAAATGTGCAGCAGGTTGCGGTCCATCGAATAGGGCTTTTCGACGGAGGCCTCTACCGGTATCTCGAACTTTTGCGCGTAGGCGATGCAGTCCTTGCGGCCCTTCAGCGACCACTCTCGCCAGGGCGCAATCACCCCGAGCTCGGGAGCCAGCGCGCGAAAGCTGAGCTCGAAGCGCACCTGGTCGTTGCCCTTGCCGGTGGCGCCGTGCGCCAGCAGCCCGCAGCCCGTTTCCCGGGCGACCTCGACTTGACTCTTTGCGATCAGCGGGCGCGCCAGCGAGGTGCCGAGCAGGTAGCAGCCCTCGTACAGGGCGCCCGCGCGCAGCGCCGTGAACACGAACTCGCGCACGAATTCCTCGCGCAGGTCGCGCACCACGCAGTCCACCGCGCCGGTGGCCATGGCCTTTTCCGGCAGGCCATCCAGTTCTTCCGCCTGGCCGACATCGGCGCAGAAGGCGACCACCTCGAGGCCGCGCTCTTCGACAAGCCAGCGCAGGATGACGGAGGTGTCCAGGCCGCCGCTGTAGGCGAGGCAAACGCGCCCGGCGCTTT
>CAZJXU010000125.1:0-1627 GCA_964550095.1 uncultured Spirochaetales bacterium
TCTCCCCAGCTTAGGTGTGCCGGCAGCTCCGGCGCGCGTTCTTCCAGCCAGTCCAATGCCTGCATCAGCACGGGGTGCTCGCGGCCCATAAGCTCGCGCACGCAGTAGCTTCGGTACAGGCGCAGCTGATCCCGGACGCGCGGCGCATCATCGCCCCCGGAAGCGTCCAGCCACGTGAAATCGGCGCCCTGCCGGTCGATGCGGTGCAGCGCCGCCATCTTTTCGATGCCGTCCAGCACCAGGGCTTCGCGCTCTGCCGGTGTGGACTGTTCCACCAGGAAGCCAGCCTGGCTGTAGCGCGGCACGTCCGCCGGTATTTCACCCGCGATGAACGCCATCACGAAGAAGGGACGGCCCAGCAGCGCGGGATCTTCTTCGTAAGCGAGCAGGGGAGGGACCGGCCCGGTGCCAAGCGCGGCCACCTGCGACATGATGCGGTATTGCACCTGGACGGAAACCTCGCACTCCGGGGTCTGCACGGGAAAGATGCCGCCGCCTTCGGGTTCAATGCGCGCCACGTAGCGACGGCTGTGCTCGCGCAGCGCGCCGCCCGCGCCGCGTTCCTGCCAGGTCGCCGAAAAGAATGCAGTTTCGTTGGAAAAGCCCGTGCCGCGCGGCATGTCCACGTCGTGAACGCGCAGCCCCTGCGCATCGGGAAGCGCGCGCGTCATCCAGGCATCGAGAGCCTGCTGGTAGCGGGCCGGGTCGCGCACGGTCTTGGCGGGCGCGCTCGCCGAAGCCTGCGTGTGCGGCGCCCCTTGCTGCGCTTCGCCGTTGTTTTCCTGGTTGGCGCCCACGGCTTCCCTTTTTGTCTGAGGCGCACCCGCCCTTTGCGGCGCACGCCGTGTCCGGATCAACGCGGTCCGGCGCCGGACCGCGCCGGGTGAACCCGCATGAGGATACGTGACCCGGGGCGACTTACCCCGGAAACAGCAGGAGCGCCGCCAGCAGCAGGTCCACGCCGAGCCCGACCAGAATGCCGCGTGCGCGCCGGCCCGCGGCCAGGTCGAACACGCGCGCCGCGGCCGCGCCCAGGAAAGCGGTGCCCAGCGCGGCGAAGGCCACGTCCGCCTGGCTCCACAGGCAGAAGAGCGCCAGTGCGGCCATCACGCCGCCGAGTGCGGCGCGCAATTCGCTGAGGCCCGAGGGCCCATCGACCCTGATTTCGAGCCGCTTCGCCAAAATGTCCGGGCGAAAGAAGCCCGCGATGCCGACGGCCAGCACCAGCAAGGCGCCGAGCTGGGGCAGGGGGCCGGCGAGAGACGCCGTGATTTCCGCAAAAGACATGGTTTTTCCTCCCCCATCTGGCGGCGGCGGCGCGGCATCAGCGTTGCGGCGCGCCGCCGGGCTGGCGTGTTCGGCGCAGCGGCGTGGCGATGCACGGGCTGGCGCGCCCATGCGGCCACCAGCGCGGGCCGGCCTTTCGGGAGGGCAGGGTAGCATCCCCGCCGCCCCGCGTTGTACCATCGGGGGCACACCAGGGAGGCCCGCATGTCCGGAGAAAACACGAAGCTGGTGCTGGAGTTCATCAGCGCCTGGAACCGCAACGATGTCGATGCCATCATGAAGTTCTTCTCGCCCGACTGCATCTACCACAACATTCCGATGGAACCGCTGCACGGCGCGC
>CAZJXU010000126.1:0-16253 GCA_964550095.1 uncultured Spirochaetales bacterium
CCACCGGGCCTCGTCGCGGAGGATATTCGCCGCCGGGGCCGTGTTCGCCGCCAAGGCCGTCGCCGGCCGGCGCGCCGGCAGGTACCGCCTGGGCGACCTGCTCGCGGAAAGCAAGGCCTAGGCCGACAGCAGCTCGGCGCAGGCGGCCACGTCGCGGGCGATCGCGGCGCTCAGGTCCTCCAGGCTCGAGAAGTCGCTCTCGTCGCGGATCTTTTCCGTCGGCTCGAGCTCCAGGCGCTCGCCGTAGATGTCGCCGTCGAAGCCGATCAGGTGGGCCTCGACGGTGATCCCCTCGCCGTTGACCGCAGGTCGCGTCCCGACGCTCAGGGCCGCCGGCCACTCCTTGCCCCCAACGCAAGCGCGGGCGGCGAACACCCCATTGAGCGCAGGGCGACCGGGAAACCTGACGTTCGCGGTCGGCCAGCCGAGTCCGCGCCCGATTCCCTGCCCGCGCACCACCCTCCCTCCGATCCGGTACGCCCGGCCGAGCAGGTCCCTGGCGCGCCCGAGGTCTGACGACTCGACGGCCTCCCTGACCAGCTTGCTTGAGACGCGGTCGCCCTCAAGCTGCCTGTCGCCTACGACCTCCAGCTCGAAGCCCGCCTTGCCTGCCATCACGCGCAGCAGGTCGGCGTTGCCGACGCGCCCGCGGCCGAAGCGGAAGTCGCTTCCGACCACGAGCGCCCTCATGCCGAGCGTTCCGACCAGGCGCCGGACGAACTCCTCGGCCGGCATGCTTGCGAGCCTTTCGTTGAACGCGAGGACGGAAACCCGGTCGGCTCCGCTCTCCGCGAGCAGGCCGACCTTTGCGCGCAGGTCGACAAGCCTCGGCGGCGCCCGCTCGGGCGCGAGGTGGCAGAGCGGGTGCGGCTCGAACGTCACCGCGTGGGCAGCAAGCCCGCCTGCGGCCAGCTTCCGGACCTCCTCCATCAGCGACTGGTGCCCGAGGTGGACGCCGTCGAAGTTGCCGACCGTCACGACCGACGGCGGCTCCGCCGGGGCCCAGTTGCGCCTTAACTCCACTTTGCTAGAATGCGGACCGAGCCGCGATTTTAATTTCGCCGCATGCGAAAGGCGGTGACAGACCGGAGAAAGACATGAGCCTTGAATTCAAAGACCTCCCCTACGCCCACGACGCGCTCGAGCCCGCGATCGACGCCATGACGATGGAGATCCACCACGACCGGCACCACCGCACCTACCACACGAAGATGATGGACGCCCTGGCGGGCAAGCCGGAGCTCGACCAGTCGATCGAGGAGATCTGCGCGAAGGCAGGGTCGCTGGGCGCGGCCGTGCGCAACAACGCCGGCGGGTTCTACAACCACAACGTCTACTGGTCGTGCATGTCGCCCGACGGCGGCGGCGACCCCGAGGGCGACCTGGCCGAGGCGGTCAGCTCGGCGTTCGGAGGCGCGGACAATCTCAGGGAGGAGATGACCAACGCCGGCATCGCCCGCTTCGGCTCGGGCTTCGCCTGGCTGATCCTCGCCGACGGAGCCCTCAAGGTCGTCTCGACCCCGAACCAGGACAACCCCCTGATGGACGTCGCCGAGGACGGCGCCAAGGGCGTGCCGCTTCTGGGCATCGACGTCTGGGAGCACGCCTACTACCTCAAGTACCAGAACAAGCGGCCCGACTACCTGAAGGCGTTCTGGGACGTGGTCGACTGGAAGTCGGTCGCCGAGCGCTACGCAGCGGCCAAGGGCTGACCGCAGCTCAGCCGCCGCCCGTCTCCCCTTCCCCGTCCAAGTCCTCGGCCGGCCCGAGGACGCAGCGCAGGTTGCGGTCGCCGAACACCTGGTCGATCCGCGAGACCGGCGGCCAGTACTTGTCCCGCCTGACCCAGCCGAGCGGATAGGCGGCCTCCGCGGCCGCGCAGGCCCGCGGCCCCTCGCCGCACAGGAGGTCCTCGGCGGTGTGCGGCGCGTTGACGAGCGGGTTGTCGTCTTTGGGCCACTTCCCTCGCGCGACCATGTCGATCTCCTCGCGAATGCGCAGCAGCGCCTCGCAGTACCTGTCCATCTCATCGAGCGGCTCGGACTCGGTCGGCTCGACCATGAGCGCTCCGGGAGACGGAAACGAGATCGTCGGCGCGTGGAACCCGAAGTCGGCCAGGCGCTTGGCGACGTCCTCGACGGTGACGCCCGCCTCCTTTCCGGCCTTGCGCACGTCGAGGACGAACTCGTGCGCGACCTTGCCGCTTGAGGTGGGGAACGCAAGGTCGAAGCTGCCGCGCAGGGCGTCGAGCATGTGGTTGGCCGACAGCACCGCGACCGCGGTCGCGCGGCGAAGCCCCGCAGGGCCGAGCATGCGCATGTAGGCCCACGAGATCGCAAGCAGCGCGCCGGAGCCGAAGGGAGCCGAGCTTACCGCGCCTTCCCTCCTTCCCTCCCGTGCGAACGGATGGCCCGGAAGGTGGGGCTCGAGGTGCGCCTTGCAGACTATCGGGCCCATGCCCGGCCCGCCGCCGCCGTGCGGGATGCAGAAGGTCTTGTGCAGGTTGATGTGCATGACGTCCACGCCGAGCGAGCCGGGCAGCGAGACGCAGACGAGCGCGTTTAGGTTGGCGCCGTCCATGTAGACCTGTCCGCCGCGCGTGTGGACCGCCTCGCAGATCTCAACCAGGTTCGTCCCGTACGTTCCGCTCGTCGACGGGTAGGTGACCATAAGCGCCGCAAGGCGCTCGGCGTTCGCGTCGGCCTTGGCCTCAAGGTCGCCCAGGTCGATCTCGCCGTCGGGAAGAACCGCGACGGGGACGACCTCCATGCCGGCCATCACCGCGCTTGCCGGGTTGGTCCCGTGCGCGGACTGCGGGACAAGGCACACGTCGCGGCCGCCCTCTCCCGCGCTCCTGTGGAACTCCCTTATCGCAAGCAGGCCCGCGTACTCACCCTGGGCTCCGGCGTTGGGCTGGAACGAGACGGCGTCGAAACCCGTGACCGCCGTGAGCATTCCGCCGAGGTCGACAGCGAGGGCCCGGAAGCCGCGGTCGCGCTCCGGCGGGCAGAAGGGATGGACGTCGCACCAGCCGGGGTCGGTGAGCGCCTGCATCTCGGTTGCGGCGTTGAGCTTCATCGTGCACGAGCCTAGCGGGATCATCGACCGGTCGAGGGCGACGTCCTTCTGCGCGAGGCGGCGGAGGTACCGGAGCAGCCCGTGTTCGCTGCCGTGCCTGCGAAACACAGGCTGGGTGAGGATCTCGCCGTCCCGCAGCAGCGAAGCGCCGATGCGCCCCTTCGTCTCGCCGCCGGCATCCTTGATCCCGAGCGCCTCGAGCACGGCCGCGACGTCCTGTCCTGTCGTGGTCTCGTCGCAGGCGATTCCGACCCAGCCGTCGCCGCAACGAACATCGATTTCCCTCTCGGCCGCACTTTCCGCAACAGACTCCGGATCGCTTGCCTCCACCCGCACGGTGTCGAAGAAGCAGCCGTGCGCAAGCTTGAGTCCCGCGGCCTCGGCCGCGGCGGCGATCTCGCAGGCCCTTCGGTGGGCGCCTTGCGCGATCGCCTTCAGCCCCTGCGGCCCGTGGTAGACCGCGTACGCCGCCGCGACCATCGCAGGCAGCACCTGCGCGGTGCAGATGTTCGATGTTGCCCTGTCGCGCCTGATGTGCTGCTCGCGTGTCTGCAGCGCGAGCCGAAGCGCCTTGCGGCCGCGGCTGTCTTTCGAGATGCCGACCACCCTGCCCGGGACCTGCCGGACGAGGTCCTCCTCGAAGGCGATGAAGCCCGCATGCGGGCCGCCGGCGCCCATCGGCATCCCGAAGCGCTGGCAGCTGCCGACCGCGACCGACGCGCCCATCGCACCCGGCGGTTTCAGCAGCGCGCATGCGAGTATGTCGGTGCACACCGCAACCCGAACGCCTTGCTCCCTCAGCCTTCCGACCAGCGCCGCGCGGTCGGCGACCCTGCCGCTCGATCCGGGGTTGCTCAGAAGCGCGCCGAAAGCCCCTGCAGTGTCCGCCTCATCGTCGGAGCGGAACTCGCGCAGCTCGATTCCGAGCGGCTCCGCCCTCGTCCGCAGCACGGCAAGGTTCTGCGGATGGGTGTCGGCGTCGACGATGAAGACGTTCTCCTCGCCCTTGTGCGCGCGGCGCAGCATCGCCATCGCCTCCGCGGCGGCAGTGGACTCGTCGAGCAGGGATGCGTTCGCCATCGCCAGCCCGCAAAGGTTCGCGACCATCGTCTGGAAAACGAGAAGCAGCTCCAGGCGGCCCTGCGAGATCTCGGCCTGGTACGGCGTGTACGCCGTGTACCAGGAGGGGTTCTCGAGAATCTGCCGCCTGATCGGCGACGGCAGCAGGCAACCGTGGTAGCCGAGCCCGATCATCGACCTCGCCCGACTGTTCATGCCCTTGAACGCCTCCATCGCGGCAAGGGCCTGCTCCTCGGACAGCGGGCCAGAGCCGATGCCCGCAACCTCAAGCGGGCCGAACTCCGGCGGGCGGGCAGTCCTGATCCTGACGGGCACGACCGCTTCGAGGAAAGCCTCGAGGTCGGCCGCGCCCTGGCCCTCGAGCATCCGGGCGACGTCCGCGTCGCCGGGGCCGACGTGCCGGTCGGCGAAGCTCGAGCGGGCCCCTTCCATCCCCGGTCCCCTCAGTCCGCGACCTTGGCCGCGTACTCCTCGGGCTCCATCAGCCCGGAGAGGTCGGGCTCATCGGTCACCTTGATGTCGAACAGCCAGCCGTCCGCCTCGGGCGAGTCGTTGACCAGCTCCGGGGAGTCGCCGAGGCTGCCGTTGACCGCGACGACCTCGCCGGCGAAAGGCGAGTAGATCTCGCTCGCGGCCTTGACCGACTCGATGACTGCGCACGAGTCGCCCGCCTCGGTCCGAGTCCCGACCTCAGGCAGCTCGACCATCACCACGTCGCCGAGCTGCTCCTGGGCGTAGTTCGAGATTCCGACCCGCCAGACCCCGGCCGTTTCGGTCTCCCGCGCCCATTCGTGGTCGTTTGTGTATCGCGTCATTTGCCTTCTCCCTTGGGTTGCGCCGGCGGTTCCGGCCTCTTGTACCTGTGCGCGACGAACGGCAGCGGGGCCACCTCGCAGCCCACCTCCTTGCCGCGCAGCTCTGCGGCCAGGACCGTTCCCGGCGCCGCATGCCCCGCTCCGACCATCGCCAGGGCGACCGGCCTTCCGAGCGTTGGCGAGTGGCTGCCGCTGGTGACCGTCCCGGCTTCCTCGCCGTCGCGGCGCAGCGCGGTTCCCTGCCTGACGGGCGACTTGCCGCCGACGAGCAAGCCGACCAGCCTTCTTTCCGGCCCGGCCTCGAGCTCGGGCAGCACCGCCTCGGCGCCGACGAACGACCCGCGCTTCCTTGCGGACTTCGGGATCGCCCACCCGAGCCCGGCCTCGGCGGGCGTGACCGACTCGTCGATGTCGCTTCCGTACAGGCAGAGCCCGGCCTCGGTCCGAAGCGTGTCGCGCGCGCCTAACCCGGCGGGCCTGCACAATTCGTTGTCAAGCAAGACCTCGGCGACGGCCATTGCGTAGCCGGCAACCACCGACAGCTCGAAGCCGTCCTCGCCGGTGTAGCCGGACCTGCTCACCCGGCACGGGGCCCCGCCGAACTCGAATTGCGCTGCGTCCATGAACCGCATCCCGCGGCAGCCGGGAACGTGGCGCGCGAGAACCTCCTCTGACTTGGGTCCCTGCAGCGCAAGCAGCGCGCGGTCCTCGAGCGGCTCCATCCCGCAGCCGTCGCAGAGGAGGCCGCGGAAGTGCTCCGACACCGCGGCGCCGCGCGCAGCATTGCAGACGAGGTGGAAGCAGTCGCCGTCGTTGGCGACGATCATGTCGTCGACGATCCCGCCGCCTGCGCGGCAGGCGAAGGTGTACTTTCCCCTGCCGGGCTTGAGGGCCGCAGCCGACATTGGCAGGATGCGCTCGAGCGCGCGGGCCGTCCCCTCGCCGCGCAGGTGGAACTGCCGCATGTGCGAGACGTCGAACAGCGAGCAGGACTCGCGCGTGTGGACGTGCTCGGCGATGATCCCCGCACCGCGGTAGGAAAGCGGCAGCTCCCAGCCGTGGAAGCCGACGGGCTTCGCGCCGAGGCTCACGTGGAGCTCCCGCAGCGGCGTTCTTCTTAGGCTCATGCAGGCATACCGTAAGGCATGCCCCATCTGTCCGGTTGCCTGAGAGATTGCCGCCGGCTACGGCGGTTTCCCCTTCGGCGAAACCGCGCCTGAGGCGGGTTTGCTCTCCAGATGACCCAGGCCGCGGCAGTCGTTCCTGCCTGTGAGTTTCCGGGGCGTTTGCTCCTTCGGCGGAGGCGCCCGGGGCGCCCCTCTTTCCTGCCCGGCCTTGGCGGTCGCAACGATTGTATTACAGCGCCCGGCCCCGCCGAATGCGGAGCGTATTAAAATCGCCGCCGGTGAGAGCCCATTCGCGATGACCGGCGGCAAGGACGGCCGGACCGGCAAGAACTTCGAGGCCTCGCTCGAGGAGATCGAGCGGATAGTCGCCGAGATCGAGGGCGGCGAGCTTCCGCTCGACAGGATGGTTCCGAAGTTCAAGCAGGCCGCCGAGCTCATATCCAGGTGCCGCACGATGCTGTCGAAGGTCGAGCAGCAGATCAAGGTCGTCGAGGACAAGTACATGGACGAGGACTCCGACGGCGAAGAGGGGGAGGAGCGTTGAGGCGCGCGTGCGTCCCGCCGGCCTGAGCCGGCGCCCGGAGCGGCCCCGTCCCTGCGCGGGCCGCGCTGCCGGCGGGCCCGCCGATTGACCCCCAAAGGGTTCGCCTCCTGGCGCGATGCACAGCGGACCAGGATCGACCGCGCGGTCGACGGCGCCCTGCCGGGCAGCCGGGACGCACTCTCGTCCGCGATGCGCCACGCCGCGTCCGGCGCCGGCAAGCGGCTGCGCCCGCTCCTGTGCCTCGCCGCCGCCGCCGACCTCGGCGGGTCGCGCAGGGCGGTCCACGCCGCATGCGCAGTCGAGCTCGTCCACTGCTACTCGCTGGTGCACGACGACCTGCCCTGCATGGACGACGACGCCGAGCGCCGGGGTCTGCCCTCGGTGCACGCGAAGTACGGCGAGGCCGTCGCCGTGCTGGCCGGAGACGCCCTGCAGGCGCTGGCCTTTGAAGCGCTGGCGCAGGCCGGCGCCGAAAACGAAAGCGCGCAATCGCATGCAGAGCGCTTGCCGGCGCTGCGCGAACTGGCGAATGCAGCCGGGCCGCGCGCCCTGGTCGGCGGCCAGTACGACGACCTGTACTTCGAAGCGGGCGGCGCGGACGAAGCGACACGCACGGAGTCGGTGCATCGCCGCAAGTCCGCCGCCCTGGTTGCAGCCTCCATCACGCTCGGCGCACGCCTCGCCGGCGCAGCAAAGGAACTGCTGCAGCCGCTCGCGGGGTTCGGCGAAGAGGTCGGCATCGCATTCCAGGTGGCGGACGACCTGCTCGACGGGCAGCACGCAGGCTTCGAGGCCAGCTCGATGGTGCGCGTGCTCGGGGCAAAGGCCGCACGCGCCCGCGCCGAAGCCCTGCTCGAGAGCGCGCTCGCCCGCCTCTCCGCGCTTGGGCCGGAGGCGGACACCCTGCGCGCGCTTGGCGTATATGCCGTGCGGAGAGAGACGTGAGCGAAACAGGCACACCGGTACCGACGGACCAGGACGGCGCGGCCCTGCTGCGCGGCATCCAAAGCCCCGCCGACCTGCGCAAGCTGCCGCCGCAGTGCATCCCCCGTGTGACCGAGGCGCTGCGCGCGGAGATCATCGAAAAGGTTTCCCGAAGCGGCGGGCACCTGGCATCCAGCCTGGGCGCCGTCGAGCTGCTCACCGTGCTGCACTACGTCTTTAATACCCCCGAAGACAAGCTCTGCCTCGACGTCGGCCACCAGGGCTACGCCCACAAGATGCTGACCGGCCGCCGCGAGCGCTTCGACGAGATCGGCAAGGCGGGCGGCATCGGCAAGTTCCTGAATCGCAGCGAAAGCCCCTACGACGCATTCGGCGCCGGCCACGCCGGCACTTCCATTTCCGCCGCATTGGGCATGGCGCGCGCCTTCGAGCACCAGGGCAAGGACAACATCAGCATCGCCCTGATCGGGGACGGCGGCATGACCGCGGGCATGGCCTTCGAGGCCCTGAACCACGCGGGCGATCTGCGTCAGAAAAACCTGCTGGTGGTGCTGAACGACAACGAAATGTCCATCTCGCCCAACGTGGGCGCGCTTTCCTCGTACCTTTCGCGCGCGCTCTCGGCGCCCATGGTGCGGCGCATGAAGGGCTGGGTGAAGGAGTTTTTGGGTTCGTTGCCGGGCGACATGCTGCACTGGGCGCAAAAGGCCGAGGAGTCGCTGAAGGTGTTTCTTTCGCCCGGTCACGTCTTCGAAGCCTTCGGCTTCAACTACATCGGGCCGGTGCAGGGGCACAACAACGAGCAACTGCTGAACACCTTCATGCAGGTGCGCGAACTTCTGAAAAGCGGGGAGGGGCCGGTGCTGGTGCACGTGCTCACCGCCAAGGGCTACGGCTACGAGCCCGCCCAGAACGACCCCTTCCGCTACCACGGCGTGGGCGCCTTTGAAATCGAGAGCGGCAAGCAGGCACCCGGCAAGCCGGCGCCGCCCAAGTACCAGCGCGTCTTCGCCGAAACCCTGGTGCGTCTCGCCGGCGAAGACGAGCGCATCGTCGGCATTACCGCGGCGATGGCCGACGGCACCAGCCTCGATTTGTTCAAGCACGAGTTTCCGAAGCGCTTCTACGACGTGGGCATCGCGGAGCAGCACGCGGTGACCTTCGCCGCGGGTCTGGCGGCGGAGGGCATGAAGCCTGTGGCCGCCATCTACTCCACCTTTTTGCAGCGCGCCTACGACCAGGTGGTGCACGACGTGTGCGTGCAGAACCTGGACGTCACCTTCGCCATGGACCGCGCGGGCCTGGTGGGCGCCGACGGCGCCACCCACCAGGGCCTGTACGACATCGCCTACCTGCGCACTCTGCCCAACATGGTGGTGATGGCGCCCAAGGACGAAAACGAATTGCAGCACATGCTGTGCACCGCGATTCGCAGGCCGGGGCCGACCGCGCTGCGCTACCCGCGCGGTTCGGGGCTGGGCGTTCCCATGGATCCGGAAATCAAGGAATTGCCGATCGGGGAGGCGGAACTTCTGCGCAGCGGCGACGACCTGGCGCTGGTGGCTTACGGCACGCCGGTGCACGAGGCCATGGCCGCGGCCGAGTTGCTGGGCGCCGCCGGCCTGCGCGCAGCAGTGCTGAACGCGCGCTTCGCCAAGCCGCTGGACGAGGCCGCCATACTCGCACTGGCGCGCCGCGTGCGCGCCCTTGTCACCCTGGAAGAGCACACCCTGCCGGGCGGCTTCGGCGGCGCGGTGCTGGAACTGCTCGCGCGCGCGGGGGTGCGCGTCCCGGTGCGCTGCCTCGCGCTTCCCGACATGCTGATGGAGCAGGGCGACCCGGCGCGCCAGCGGGCTGCAGCCGGGCTCGACGCCGCGGGCATCGCCGCTGCTGCACAGGCGCTCGTTTCGGAGTGAGCGGGGGGCAGGGGCGGAGGAAGCGGACGGTGCGGCTGGACGAGCGCCTGGTGGAACTCGGCCTGGCCGCATCGCTAAAGGAAGCCGAAGCGCTGGTGCGGCTGGGCCGGGTGCTGGTGAACGATGCGCCGCTGGAAAAACCGGGCATGCGCATCGACGAAGCGGCGACGCTGCGCCTGCGCAAATCACGCCGGGGCGCTTTCGTTTCCCGGGGCGGCGACAAACTGGCAGGCGCGCTGGATGTTCTCGGCCTAAGCCCCAGGGGCCGCGTGTGCCTGGACATCGGCGCGAGTACCGGCGGCTTCAGCGACTGCCTTTTGCAACGGGGCGCCGCCCGGGTCATCGCTCTGGACGTGGGCTACGGCCTGCTGGCGCCCCGGCTGGCCGGCGACCCGCGCGTGCGCGTGATCGACCGCTGCAACGCGCGCCACCTGCAGCCCGACATGCTTGCGGACGAGGCGGTGGAATGGGTGACCATCGACGTCTCCTTCATCTCGGCGACCCTGTTGCTGCCGCCGCTTCGCGAGGCCGCCCCGGACGCGCAGGTGCTGGTGCTGGTCAAGCCCCAGTTCGAGCTGCCCGCGAAGCAGGTGGAGCAGGGCGGCGTGGTGCGCTCGGCGCCGCACCGCTCGCAGGCCGTGGCAAAGGTGCGCCGCGCCGCGCAGGCTCTCGGCTACCGGGCCCGGGGCGAGGTCGAAAGCCCGCTGCCCGGCGCCAGGGGGAACCGGGAGGTTTTCCTGTGGCTGACGCCGCCGGGCGGCTGTACGTGACGCTGGGCGGCAGTGCCCCGGACGCCGGAACGCGGGCAGCCGTGCGGAATTTTCTGGTGGCTACGTGGCCACGTCCCCTGGCAGGGCGCTTTCAGTCCTCGATGCGCCCGCCCACCGAGTTTTCGGAGCGGGCCGGGTAGTCCCGGTAGGCGATGCCCTGGAACATGCCGACCTTGGCTCGTTTAAGCGTGTAGATGACTTCGCCGTCCACCTCGACGGTTCCGTCGCCGATCGCCATGCAGGCGCCGCTGTTTTCGAAGTTCACAAAGCGCACCACCTTGACGTCGTAGCGCACCAGCTTGTTGTGCGGGCGGATCTGCCCGGAAAAATCCACCTCGCCCACGCCCAGCGCACGGCCGACCCCGAGCCCGCCGTTCCAGGTGCAGTACAGCCCCAGCATCTGCCAGATGGCGTCCACGCCCAGGCAGCCGGGCTGCACCGGGTCGGTGATGAAGTGGCACTGGAAGAACCAGTCGTCCAGACGCACGTCGCGCTCGGCGGTGATATGGCCCCGGTTTTTGTTGCGCGAAATATGCGTGACCCGGTCCAGCATCAGCATCGGGGGCGTGGGCATGCGCATCAGGAAGCCTTCGGGCGCCTTCTCGAGCAGGGTTCCGTGGGCCAGGCCGAGCAGCTCCTCCCGGCTTAGATGGTCGCGTTGTCGAAACTCGTCGTAATGCATGAGGACTCCCCTGTGTGCGGTGCAAAGTGTTCACAAAATAACGCGATTCGCACACTGCGCACCCGGCGAGGGGCCTGGACAGGCTTTGGGCCAGGGCTTGGGCGGCGAGAAGCTGTGCGTGATGCCGGGTTTACGGAATTTGGCACGGCTGCCGATTCCCGGAGTCCTCGCCGGGCTCACGGAGTTCCGGGCCGGTCACTGGAGCGTGGAAGCCGGGCAGGGTCTTGCAAAAGGAAGGGGCCACCCCGTCCGTTGGCAAGTCACCCGCCAGGCCGGGGCCGGTTCGATGTGGGCCATCCGCCGCCGGCGCGCACGCCCGCACTTCGACCGCCCGCGCCCCGGGCGGCGCCGGCCAGCCACGATGGTTAAAGCGGCCCGGCGTTAATCGCCCCGTCCGTAGGCGCTCTCGGCGTGCAGCGGCACATCGAGCCCCTGTATTTCGACCTCGTCGCTCACGCGCAGCCCGACGAGGAAGTTGATGACGCCCAAGATCACGCCGGTGCCGATGCCGGCATAGACGATGGTGGCCAGCACGCCCTCGAGCTGGATGATGAACTGCGACGCTTCGCCGGTATAGAAGAGGCCGCCCGTGCCGCCATTGAGCGCGGGGACGACGAACACGCCCGTGGCCAGGGCGCCCCACAGGCCGCCCACGCCGTGAACGCCGACGACATCCAGCGCGTCGTCGTAACCCAGGCGCTGCTTCCAGTGCAGGCGCACCGCCCAGAAGCACACCAGGCCGGCGGCGAAGCCGATGATCAGGGCGCCCCCCAGGTTGACGAAGCCCGCGGCCGGCGTAATCGCCACCAGGCCCGACACCGCGCCGGTGGCCGCGCCCACCGCGGTGGGCTTTCCGTAGCGCGCCCACTCCGTCGCCATCCAGGCGATCACCGCGGCGCCGGTGGCGGTGTTGGTGTTGGCGAAGGCGAGCACCGCAATGCCGTCGGCTGCCAGCGCGCTGCCCGCGTTGAAGCCGAACCAGCCCACCCAGAGCAGAGCAGCGCCCATCACCACGAAGGGCACGTTGTGCGGCGGGGCGGGGTTTTCGAACACGCGCTTGCGCCGGCCCAGCACCAAGGCCGCCACCAGCGCGGAAACGCCGGAGGAAAGGTGCACCACGGTGCCGCCGGCGAAGTCGAGCCCGCCGCGCTCGCCCAGCCAGCCACCGCCCCACACCCAGTGGCAGATCGGCGCGTAAACAAAGGTGGACCACAGTGTGATGAAGAGCAGGAAAGCCGGGAACTTCATGCGCTCGGCAACGGCGCCTGCAATCAGCGCCGGCGTGATGATGGCGAACATCATCTGGAACACCATGTTCAGCAATTCCGGGTAGCTTTCGTCCGGCCCGGCCACGTGGGAAACCCCCGCCATCCCGAACTTGGAAAGGTCGCCGAACAGGCCGCCGACATCGTTGCCGAAGGCGATCGAGTAGCCCCACAGCACCCAGGTGACGCTGACCAGCGCGGCGGTGATGAAGCAGTGCATGAACACGGAGAGCACGTTCTTGTCGCGCACCAGCCCGCCGTAGAAAAGCGCGAGGCCCGGGATCGTCATCATCAGCACGATGGCGGAACTGGTCAGCAGCCAGGCGACATCGCCGGAGTCGAGGCCCGATTCCGCCGCTCCGGATGCGGCGTCCTGGCCGAACGCGGCGGCGGCAAAGAGCGTCGCCATGCCGGCGGCGAAGGCCGCGAGCAGCAGTCGGATTTTGCCGGGCGAACGACCCGTGGTGAGTAGGGAGCGCGGGTGCATTGGATGTACCTCCGTGGCGGCTGGTGTGCGCCGGGCCCCGCCTGCCTGCGCTGCCGGGCAGCACGGGCGAGGCGGGCGCGGCAATGCAGCAAGTATGCTTTGAGGCCGGGCCGGGGCGCAAGCGCAGCGCGGGGTTAATTGGCGTCCGCCTGTGCCGTTTGCGACACACCCGGGGCGGAAGGCGCACACTCGCGGCCTGCGCTACGATCGCCTGTGATACAGCCGACCGCGGCGACCGGCGCCAAGCGCCGGAACGCAGCACCCAGGCAGGAGTACCGGGGCGGCCTGCCACGACCCGTTGACAGGTCGGACAGCCGCCGTTGATACCTCAGCCCCAGCATCACAACATGGAGAAACCACGGCATGTCCCGGGCGGTGGAACTGGCTTACCAGCGCGTGCGCGAGGGGATTCTCTCGGGCCGTTTCGCCCCGGGCGAACGCCTCAAGGAGGCGACGCTGGTGCAATACTGCGGGGTGAGCCGCACGCCGGTGCGCTCCGCGCTTGGCCGCCTGGCCGCGGAAGACTTCATCGAACTCAGCAGCAACCAGGGCGCGCGGGTTCGCAGTCTGAACCGGCGGGAGCTGGACGACATGTTCTCGCTGCGCGCCCTGCTGGAGGGCTTTGCCGCATCCCGTGCGGCGCAGCGCATCAATGCGAAGCAACTCGCGCGCATGGAAGCGGCGCTAAAGGCTTACGAAGCCCAGGCGAAGCGTCCGGGCATCGATGACGAAGCCAGGGTGGAAGCCTTCCTGAAAAGCAACAGCGAAGTGCACGGCATCGTCTGGGAGGCCAGCGGCAGCGAGCTTTTGCCCGGCATGCTGAGGCGCCTGGTGGACCGCGCCCTGCAGGTGCACACCGCCCGCTTTTTCACGGCCAAGCGGATGGCGGAATCGCACCGGCATCACACCCAATTGCTGCGCGCGCTCGAAGCGGGCGACGCCCGGCGGGCCGAGACCGTCATGAGCGGGCACATCCAGGCCGCGCGCAAGGTCTTGCAGCAGGCGGCCCAGGACTGAGTGATCAACGGGCGAGGCAACCGCGGCAGGACGGCGAAGCGCGGACGGCCCGGGGGCGGGCCCGGAGCGAAGCCGGGCAAGTGGAACCGCGGCGCCCGGCCCCGTTTTTGTATACAATCCGGGCGCAGGACGCCGGCTGTGACCCGGGGCGGCCCGGGATCGGCGCCGACAGGTGTGTGCTCTCATCGCCGCCGCCAGGCGGCGACGTCCGCCCCGCGTCCCCCACCTGTTGACAGACAGGACGCTCGCCACGAGGAGAAAGCCCATGTCCGCAGCCCGCAGCACCGGCAAGCCGCTCGCCGGCATTCGCCTGCTGGATCTCACCCACATGCTCTCCGGCCCCTACGCGGCCATGATCCTGGCCGATCTTGGCTGCGACACGGTGAAGGTGGAGCCGCCCGGCCGCGGCGAGGGCACCAGGCGCCTTTTGGAGCATGACCCGAAGCATTCCATGAAGGGCATGGGGGCCTACTTCCTGACCCTGAACCGCAACAAGCGCAGCGTGGCGGTCGATTTGAAAAAGGAAGAAGGGCGCGAGTACTTCATGCGCCTGGTCGAGTGCGCCGACGTGGTGCTGGACAACTTCTCGCCCGGCGTCACCGCGCGGCTCGGCATCGACCACGAGGCGCTTTGCGCGCGCAACCCGAAGGTCATCACTTGCTCGGTGTCCGGTTTCGGCGAGAGCGGACCGAACTACCAGCGCCCGGCCTTCGACCAGATTGTGCAAGGGCTGGGCGGCGGCATGTCCATCACCGGCAGCGGCCCGGAAGCGCCCGTGCGCGCGGGCATTCCGATCGGAGACCTGGGGGGCGGCATGTTCGCGGCCCTCGGCGTGCAGGCCGCGCTGCTGGCGCGCGAACGCAGCGGCGCCGGGCAGCACGTGGACGTTTCCATGCTGGACGTGCAGGTCAGCCTGCTGAACTACATGGCCACCATGGTGCTGCTCTCGGGGGAGATACCCGGGCCGATCGGCAACAGCCACTTCGTGCACACGCCCTACAATACTTTCGAAACGGCAGACGACACCATCATCATCGCGGTCATCGGCGATACCTTCTGGCCCGCCGTGGTGGAACTGATGGACCGTGAAGAACTGCGCCAGGCGCGCTTCGCCGAGGCGCCGGGGCGCCTGAAAGAAAAGGCCCTGATCGAGGGAACCATGCGCGAGGTGCTGAAAACGCAGCCCGCGGATTACTGGCTGGCGCGCCTCGCCGCGGCGCGCGTGCCCTGCGGCCGGGTCAACAACCTGGCGCAGGCGCTGGACGACCCGCAGGTGCGGCATCGCAACATGGTGGTGCGGGTGGAGCACCCCGAGGGCGGCTCGGTGGAAATGCCCGGCAACCCCATCAAGCTCTCCGTCGATGCGCGGGAATCGTTCTCCCCGCCGCCCGTGGTGGGCGCACACACCCGCGAGGTGTTTTCGGAGTGGGCGGGGCTGGATGCAGAGGAAATCGAACGGGGCTTTGCGGCGGGCGTGATCGCCTGAGGGCGACCGCTGCTCGCCCGTTTGTCCGCGCGCCCGCGTGCATCGTCCGTTCACGCGTTCACTCATTCGCCCGCACGCCGCACGTCCGCATGACCACACTTCGCCCGCAAACCCGCATGACCACAAGGACACACTGAACACGAACACGCAAATACGCGAACATTGCCCGCGGCATACCCGTGGCCGGTTGATCGCGCACAGGAACAGACCATCATGGAAAAAGTCATCGTCAACGACGTCGGCCCTCGCGACGGCTTGCAGAACGACCCCGCCGAGGTGTCCGCCGAAGACCGCGTGGCGCTGATCCAGGCGCTGGTGGCCGCGGGCATCGGCGCCGTGGAAGCGGGCAGCTTCGTGAGCCCGAAGGCCGTGCCGAAAATGGCCGGCGCCGACCAGGTGTTTCGCGCGCTGGACATGCAGTCCGCAGACTTCAGCGCGCTTGTCCCCAACCGCAAGGGCTACGAAGCGGCGAAAGCGGCGGGCGCGCGCTCGGTGGCCGTGGTGCTCTCCGCCACAGACACCATGAACCGCAAGAACATCAACATGGACCTCGCCACCGCACTCGGGGTATGCACGGAAGTGGTGCGGCAGGCGCGCGCGGACGGCCTGCACCCGCGCGCCTACGTGGCCGTCGCCGTGGAATGCCCCTACGAAGGGCCGGTGGCCGAAGCGCAGGTGGAGCGCCTGGCTGCGGAACTGCTGGAGGCCGGGGCCGCCGAGATCATCGTGGCCGACACCATCGGCGCTGCCAGCCCCGCCCAGATCAAAAGCCTGTTCTCGCGCCTGGCCGCCGCATTCGGCGCAGAAAAGCTCTCCGCGCACTTCCACGACACGCGTGCGCTGGCGCTCGCCAACGCCTGGCAGGCTCTCGAATGCGGGCTGCGCAAGTTCGATGCGAGCATCGGCGGCCTCGGGGGCTGCCCCTTCGCGCCCGGCGCCGCGGGCAACCTTGCGACCGAAGACCTGGTGCTGATGTTGCACCAGGCCGGCTTCGAAACCGGCGTGAACCTGGAAAAGCTGCTCGAGGTGGTGGACTTGGCC